>NZ_JBHSHC010000032.1:0-2879 GCF_042652925.1 Effusibacillus consociatus | reverse complement strand
GTGCCATGGTTTATAGCTGGTGCAGGTCTCCATGGCCGAGAAGATGTGCACCAATCCGGGGTGGTCGCCGTGGCTCTCGATAATGGCTTGAATACGATCGTCTTTGCGGAAGGAGTCGATTTTACGAATAAACTCGATTTCCAATCCGTTGTCATGAGCGATTCGTTCGGCGTGTTCCCGTAATTCTTCCCGATGACGATTCGCCCATTCAGGATAGTCAAAAATCTTGATGTTATTCTTGTACAAATACGAAGGCATCCCACCGTCGAAGCAAAGATCCGGAATGTTGCCATGAATCACGATCCGATCATAGCAAGATAGCACTCCCTTAATTTTGTCTTTGTATCGTTCGGTGAGTAACATTGTTTGGCCTCCATGTCGAGTATGATTATTCTTTCTTTTCGACAAGGGTCTACAAAAATCCTATTGGTTCCGGCTCGTCCGGGTTAGGGAAGGAAGAGTCGTCGTTAGCCAAGCAGGCGTATGGCTGGACGCATGAACCGTTCGAAATACCGGAACAGGTAAAGGCATATTTTTCCGAATGGCAGGGGGAAGTGAGACAAAAAGAAGAGGAATGGCACCAATTGGTTGAGAGCTATCAAGCTGCTTATCCCGAACTGGCCAAGCAATTGGAACAGGCAATCCGGGGAGAGCTTCCAGCCGATTGGGATGCCGATCTTCCTGTCTACCCGTCAGATGCTCCGAAGATAGCGACCCGAGAATCATCCGGAGTTGCACTGAATGCCATTGCGGGAAGGTTCCCGGGCTTGTTTGGCGGCTCAGCCGACTTGGCTTCATCCAATAATACGACACTGAAGGATTTTCCGGTTTTCGGACGGGAAAATTATGCAGGGCGAAATGTCTGGTTCGGTGTTCGTGAATTTGCGATGGGGGCAATGTTAAACGGCTTATCCTTACATGGGGGAATTCGGCCTTATGGAGGAACCTTTTTTGTCTTCTCTGACTATTTGCGCCCTGCGATTCGCTTGTCCGCACTGATGAAGCAGCCGGTCCTCTATGTGTTTACCCATGACAGTATAGCGGTGGGGGAAGACGGGCCGACCCATGAGCCGATCGAACAGCTTCCGTCGCTACGCGCGATGCCTGGACTAACGGTTCTAAGGCCGGCCGATGCAAATGAAACGATGGAAGCTTACCGTTACTCGATCGGACACAACGAGCAGCCGGTGGCGATGGTGCTAACTCGCCAAAAGCTGCCTGTGCTTGAAGGCACATCAGCGAAAGCAAGTGAAGGAGTATCCAAAGGCGCTTACGTCCTCGCCGATCCGGCAAACGGGGAAAAACCGCAGGCTATTCTTTTGGCTACGGGATCTGAAGTCAGTTTGGCGGTAAACGCCCAAAAAACCCTTGCGGAAAAAGGAATCGCGGTACGCGTCGTAAGCATGCCGAGCTGGGATTTGTTTGAAAAGCAAGATCAAGCTTACAAAGAATCCGTCCTGCTCCCTGACGTGAAAGCACGAGTAGCAATCGAAATGGCTCATCCTTTAGGCTGGGAACGTTATGTCGGCGATCAGGGAGTAATCATCGGAATTGCCACATTCGGTGCCTCCGCTCCCGGTGATCGCATCATGCAGGAATATGGATTTACGGTAGATAATGTTGTGACAACGGTTGAAAAACTATTGTAAGGATCAGATTTTAAAGAGCTTCGAATTATGATTCACGAGGGGGAGGAACATGCCTTATAAAATTGTCTTTTTCGATATTGATGGAACTTTAGTAAATGAGGAAAAAAAGATACCTCCCGATACCAAAGTGGCAATTGAAAAACTGAAGGATCGTAATATTAAAGTTGCGATCGCAACTGAAAGTTCTTGTTCTCACCGAAGAGAAGTTTAACGAGCTTTTTGATAAGTTTTTATCCAGTCTGCCCAAATATATCAAGGGTTTATTGGGGGGTTCGGTGTGCGAAAGTTGAGTTAGAATATTATAATCAATGAACCCATAGTGGACGCTCTTATGCAGGGCCTTCTTTTTGTTTTGCCTATTTTTAATCACTCATAAAAAGGATGTGGAGGCATCGCGGAACTTATAACTTTTGTTTGCCGTTTGTGCGGGAAAACCATACAGGTTGAGCTGCGCATATATGATAAAGCTTACCGGGGCCAAACTGCGTCTACTCTTGGTTGACCCAAAGGCTCGTGGATTAGGTCTTGCCACAAAGCTTAGTGCGCCCAAGATCAAAAAAATTACAAAGTGGAATCTTTAAATGGATTCGGAAAGTAACAGGCTCGAAAGCTGAAATAACCGGGTCATATTAAGGTTTATTGGTCATAAAAAGTTGTTAATTTTTTTGCAAAAAAACAGGACACTGCATGCCTCTTGTCAAATGGTTAAAGCAACCTTGCAAATAACCACGAGAGGAAGTGTCCTTAGCAACATGGTAACACAGACATCGAACCATGCGCCAGAACAAAAAACACGCCGTGAACGCCGAATCGAAATCCTGCAGGAGCGTCGTCGGATCAAGAAGATCGTGAAGAAGCTGCGACCCGTCACCTTCGACAACGATACGGTCACCGAGGCGGGTAACTTCCAGTTTCTCGCTCGATTCAAGGAACTCATCGGTCTGGATGCTCTCATCGAAAGTCACTTCCATCTGGAGCAAAAAGCCAACTGTATCTACACGGCCGGAACGCTCGTCGATCATCTGCTGGACTGTGCGCTTCTCGGTTACACGCGTTTTCAGCACATGAATGCGCTACAGTCGGATCCCGGTTACCAGATCATCACCGGTATCGACCGTTTTCCTGACGAAAGCACCTTCCGCGGCTTCTTGAGCAAGCTTTCCTGGAGCCATCTGATTCAGCTTGTCGCCCTGAATCGGGATCTGCTGGCACACAAAGCCCGGACGGGCG
>NZ_JBHSHC010000031.1:0-27122 GCF_042652925.1 Effusibacillus consociatus | reverse complement strand
CCTGGTCGGGAGGCAATGTTACTGTTGCTTCCCATTCAAGTTCTCGCACACTTCTGGTTGGTATCGATTGGCCGTTCATAGTCAGTTCGATTTCTTTGGTAGGGGTATCTCCTGCAATCCGAATTGTAACGGTTCCCGGATCTTGGATGAGGCTTCCGTCTGTCGGAGATATAAAAATGGGTGGAGAAGGTTGTTTCTCTTCTTCTGTTATCTCAAACGTTGCTTTGGTAGCGTACATCCTGTACTCATCCTGAGGAGCGATTCGAGCATAATACATCCCCGCTTCCAAAGGTTTCCCATCGATCGTTCCATCAAAGTAATGGACGTTATCGCCTTTACTAAAAAACTGATTCTCCACGATTGTTTTCAGTAGTGTTCCATCTGCTTTATGAATTTCGATATTCGTGACATGGTCCAATTCAAAGTCCCATTCAATTGCAATTGGTGTACCGGGAGTCGATTGATACGGCACAACTCTGGTGTATGTACCCGGGTCCGCACTAACTTGTGATGCAGGTAATACAGGTAAAATGCCTGTGATTAAAGCCAACACCAGAAAACATTTTAGAAAAAACTTCAAAAGTCGCAATTGCATCATCCTCCAATTGGTAAACTCCATTTTTCAAACGTGAAGTAGACATAATAACTTGATATTCCATTTTTCGACAGCCCGGAGCTTCTCGCCTGCATAAATTTTCCTCTTTTTCAAATTTCACAACAAATTCATAAAACAACAGAGGGAGCTATTTAATTCCCCCTCACCTTTGTTTCTTGATTTGATTCGTAGAGTAGAGAACTGAAATTTCATTGCGCGCGCGTGCCCGCTTTACTTTAGTTCCCCCTGCATCAAACCGGATGTGAGGTTTTCCCTCACCCGGCTTTCCGATGTTCTTCTTTCTTGTGCATTACGGTACTTTTGCGGATAAGCTTCAGAATCCGTCTGTCGCTTATTCTTTGTTCTACCAATGCCATCAGTTTCTCGTGCGGAAAATTGTTAAAGTATCCGGTGATATCGACATCGACTACCCAAAATCCACCTTTTTTGACGGCTCGGCGGATATGTCGCATGGCTCCATGTGCGTCCCGTTTAGGCGAAAGCCATAGGAGCATTTCTTAAAAGTCCGCTTCGAAAATTAGTTCCAATACCATCTTCACGGCCATTTGCACCACCCGATCTCGAATGATCGGTATGCCTAGCGATCCCATTTTGCCATCTTGTTTAGGTATTTGTCGCCGAGCTGATAAGGGGTGGTATGTGAAACCTGCGCTTTGAATTTTCCTTGGCCGCAAGATATAGTGTGTTTTCAAGTTGTCGAGTTTTTACTTTGGTGTAGTTAGGAGGGTTTACTGCATTCACTCACTCTTACCTCCTTCAACATCACATGAACAAAAGTGCAGGATTCACTTGATGTTACGGCCTGTTGTTTTGCTCGCACGACAAAAAAGTCCCTAGAAAATTTGTCTAGGGACTTGCTCAATGATCCTATTTCCCGGCTGCTGCCTCAACATTAGCCGTGGTTCGAATGTGCAGTTCTTCCAACTGCCGCGGTGAAACTGCAGAAGGTGCCTGTGTCATCGGGTCGCTTGCCGATTGGGTTTTGGGGAAGGCAATGGTGTCGCGCAGCGATTGGCGTCCGGCCATGATCATAATGATCCGGTCCAGGCCAAATGCGATTCCCCCGTGCGGAGGCGTACCATACTCGAACGCATCCAACAGGAACCCAAACTGTTCATACGCTTCTTCCATCGAAAAGCCAAGCGCCTTAAACATCTTCTCTTGAATCTCCCGACGGAAAATACGCATCGAACCTCCGCCAATCTCAAATCCGTTGAGAACCATATCGTACGCCTGCGCCCGAACACTTCCCGGATCGGAATCCAGCCTGTCAATGTCTTCCCACATCGGCATTGTGAACGGATGATGTTCCGCTACCCAGCGTCCCGCATCTTCGTCATACCCCAACAGCGGGAATTCCGTTACCCACAAGAACTTGAAAGTTCCTTCCTCGATCAGATTCAAATCCTTGCCAAGCTTCAAGCGCAGGTTGCCAAGCACATCAGCCACCGTTTTCGGTTTGTCGGCCACGAACAGCAGCAGATCTCCCGTTTCCGCTTCCAGTGATGCCTTGATCGCTTCGATTTCATCCTCTGTGAAAAATTTGGCGATCGTCGATTTGATGCCCTCTTCGGTGAGCGCGATCCAGGCTAAGCCCTTTGCCCCGTATCGTTTTGCGTACTCTTCCAGTTCGTCGATCTGCTTCCGGCTGTAATTGCCGCATCCCTTTGCATTGATGCCCTTTACAACCCCGCCGCTCTCAATCGTTGTGCGGAACACTTTAAGTCCGCATGTTGCAGCGATCTCCGAGATATTTTTTAATTCAAGCCCGAAACGCACGTCCGGCTTATCCGATCCGTACCGGTCCATAGCTTCTTTGTAGGTTAACCGTTGGAACGGGCGCGGAATATCAATATTAAGTGTTTCCTTAAATAAAGTCGCCATCATCTCTTCCATCAAATCATGGAATTCATGCAGCGGCATAAACGACATCTCAATGTCGACCTGGGTGAATTCCGGTTGACGGTCCGCACGCAAATCTTCGTCCCGGAAGCAGCGGGCAACCTGATAATACCGTTCAAAGCCGGATACCATCAATAACTGCTTAAACAATTGAGGAGATTGCGGCAATGCATAGAACTCCCCAGGATGCACACGGCTTGGGACCAAATAATCCCGAGCTCCTTCCGGTGTCGATTTGGTGAGCATCGGGGTTTCCACATCCAGGAAACCATGACGGTCCAAGAAAGAACGAACATGCTGTACCGCTTTGTGACGCAGAACGAACGTCTTTTGCATTTCGGGGCGACGCAAGTCCAGATAGCGGTATTTGAGCCGAACCATCTCATCTACGTCCACGTTGTCTTGAATATAGAACGGCGGATTTTTTGCGGCGTTCAGAATCTCCATTTGAACTGCCTGCACTTCGATTTCCCCGGTAGCAATTTTCGGATTGATGGTGCTTTCGTCACGGATTACAACCTTCCCTTTGATCGAAACCACATATTCATTCCGAAGCTTATCCGCTTGCATCAGCAGCTCCTGAGAAGAGAACTCCGGATTGAACACTACCTGTACAATTCCGCTCCGGTCACGAAGATCGACAAAGATCACTCCGCCCAGATCGCGGCGCCGGGCAATCCAACCGCTTAACACCACTTCTGTATTTGCATCTCCGGTACGGAGTTCACCTGCGTTATGTGTTCGATACAAACCGATTCCCTTGATTGTATCAGCCATCGTGTTATCCCTTCCTCATCTGCAGTTTTTGAATCAATTCCGCCAACGGTACGGTAATTTGTTCGCCCGTTTCCATGTCTTTTACGTTTGCGATGCCTTGTGCCAACTCGTCGTCCCCCAGGATAATCACTTGCTTGGCTCCCAGGCGATCGGCCGATTTTAGCTGGGCCTTCATGCCTCGAGCCAGATAATCCTTCTCGACAGCCATCCCCGCCGCCCGCATCTCCTGAAGTAAAGATACGGCTTTGCGGTCGGCTGCCTCGCCCAAAGCAACAACGAACGCATCCAAAGCTTGCTCCAGCGGCAGCGTCACGTTCTGGTTGGCTAGCGTCAAGAGCACTCGATCCACACCGCACCCGAAACCGATGCCAGGCGTTTCCGGGCCGCCTAATTCTGAAACCAACCCGTTATACCGCCCGCCGCCAATTACGGTCGAACCGTCGACGAGAATCTCAAATGCGGTCTTCGTATAGTAATCAAGCCCCCGGACAATGTGCGGGTTCACCACAAAAGGAATGTTTGAATCTTTGAGATAGCCCTGCAGCTGTTCAAAGTGAGTCTGACAACCTTCACAAAGGTCATCCAGCATTACAGGGGCGTCCGCAACCCTGTCCTTATCCACTTTACAGTCCAGGATCCGCATCGGATTCCGATCATACCGGTTGTTGCAGTCCTCGCATAGCTCATCCAGCTTATCAGCAAAAAACTTCTTAAGCTGTTCCCGATACACAGGCCGGCATTCCGGGCAGCCGACAGAATTGATCTCCAGAGACAGGTTCCGTATCCCTACCTCGACCAACAAAGTCATCGCCAACGACAGAACTTCAGCGTCCATGCTCGGGTGATCGGAGCCGAGCGCCTCCACCCCAAACTGGACAAACTGACGGTTTCGACCGGCTTGCGGACGTTCGTAACGGAACATCGGGCCCATGTAATACAGCTTTGTCGGCTGTTGGGGAAGCCCGTACAATTTGTTTTCAACGAACGAACGCACTGCCCCGGCGGTCCCTTCCGGCCGGAGAGTGAGGCTCCGATCGCCCCGATCCGTAAATGTGTACATTTCTTTCGCCACAATATCCGTTGTCTCTCCCACACCGCGAGCAAACAACTCCGTGTGCTCAAACATCGGGGTGCGAATCTCGTGGTAGTTGTACCGTCGGCAAAGATCGCGCGCTACCTTTTCAACGAACTGCCATTTTTCCACTTCACCGGGAAGTATGTCGTACGTTCCCCGCGGCTTGTTTGTAAACATCACAAAATCCCTCCAATAAATAAAACCCCTCATCCCGATAGGGACGAGAGGTTAATTCCCGTGGTACCACCCTTATTGAAGCCTTACTTATCCTGCATAAAGCTTCCACTTACCGATAACGCCCGGCCGCGCCCGTCTGCTACTGCACCTGTATGCCAAACGATCAGCAATATGATGGTTCACAGAGGGTCCTCCAGGATGTCATTCACAAGGAAGCACTGCAAAGACGTTTCCAGCCGCGACGTCTTTTCTCTGGCCAGGCAAAACCTCGTTACTTTTTCCCTTCGACAGATCATAGCTCGATATGTTCAGTTAGGATGTATCTTACTTATCCTGGCGGATAATGTCAAGTCCCAACAAATATTTGACAAAAATCGTACAGAGTTAAATCCTCCTCTTGAAGTACCGGTGCGACGTCAATTAAAGCTTCCCTACCTCTTTGTAATATATTTCCGCACCCGGGTGGAGGGGTACGACCAGATTCTTCCATGCATGGTTCACATCGATTTCCTTTGCGGCACTGTGGGCAGCTTGCAAATCTCCCAAATTCTCGAAAAACAATTTGGTTATTTTATAAACCTTCTCTTCCGAAAGATCACCACGGACCAAAAGAATGTTACGGATCGCTGCTGTCGGAATCGGTTTTTCGTTCTTATACACGCCGGGCGGAATCTCCGCTTGAACGAAAAACGGAAATTGTTTGGTCATTTTTTCTATATCGGCTGCTTGGATCGGTACAATCTCGACAGTCTTTTCTTTTGACAGGTCGATTACCGCCGAATTCGGCAAACCGGAAGTTACAAAAGATGCATCGATCGTGCCGTTTTTCAACTGCTCGATGGCCTCTGCATAAGAGAGATAGTCAGGCTTTATATCGTTGTAGGTAATGCCGTGACCCCCTAGAACTATACGGGCGTTAACTTCCACCCCACTGTTGGGAGCGCCTACACCAACCCGCTTTCCTTTCAAATCTGCAACGGACTTAATATTCTTTTCCTTCAAGGCAATAATTTGAACATAATTCAGATAAAGCCCCGCGATTGCTTTCAGGTCTGTTACAGGACCACTGTCTTTAAAGTTTTCTTCCCCTTTATATGCGAAGGATGCAACATCGGACATTCCAAACGCTATATCCGCTTTCTTGGCCTTTAACAGGTTAATGTTCTCGACTGTTCCATCTGTAGATTGAACGGATGTATGATAGCCAAGTTTCTCTTGGTATATCCTGGCCAAAGCCCCTCCAAGCGTGTAATATGGACCGGAACTTCCGCCGGTTGCGATAGTTACAAATTTCTGCTCTTTCATGTCTCCCCCAGTTCCTGGAGTTCTCGCATTTTCTGTCGAACTGGTACACCCTGTTGCAACACTCAATATCAATAGAGCGCCGGTTAAGCATGAAATCATTTTTTTCATCAACAATTCCCCCCTTGCACAGGAGTGCGAACAAATTTTCCTCTTGACTGTTTTAAATCACCCCAACAATCGCGATGGAGGCATCTAATTGCCTGCTGTTTCTTCCGGCGGCTCTGGCTCGCTGCTTCTCGGCATCTCACAAAACGGAACAAGCGGCTGTTGCTCGCCAGTCGGCATGACTCGGTGTCCTGGATTTGCGGATACCGGGAACTTCGCCACTGGTATCCGGATTGGAAAGTGGAGAGGCGATCTTGGATCCGCCCACGCCCCCCGATCTGTACCATGCTGGAACACGATGATGTCTCCACCATCATCGACCTAAATCCCAGGCGTTACGGCAAATTGGTATACATTAAACGATAACAAAGCCTTTGCAGAAAAAGGACCACCAGTGACGGTGGTTAATCAGGGGCTGGTCTAGACTATGACGGGTTCTCACGGTTAGGACGAAAAGAGTGAGAATTATTCAGAATCGATACCCCGGTCGATCCCGTTTCTTCTATCCCATTTTAATCGTGCATTGTCCGAGAACTTCTTTACCCCATTTCAATTCTATACGGTCTCCGTTCGCCACAGGGCCGACTCCGGCCGGTGTACCCGTATAAATGATATCTCCCGCTCCGAGGCCGAAATTAGCGGCGATAAAATCGATAATCGTCTGAAAGTCAAATATCACATCACTGATGTTGCCGCGTTGCACCTGTTCTCCGTTTTTGAGCAGCGAAAAATCGGTCTGCTTGCATCCTTCCACACCCGGGAAAGGATGAAACTCCGTGATAATCGCCGAATTCCGGAAGCCCTTGGCGGCCAGCCACGGATGCCCTTTCTTCTTCAATTCGCTCTGCACATCGCGCAGCGTGAAATCGATTCCCAATGCGATGCGGTCGATGATATCGTCCGCCTTGGCACCCGCTGTGTAAGGCTTGCCGATATGGATAACCAATTCCGCTTCATGGTGCACTTCCCCGCGGTCTGCGGGAAGAACTACTTCCTGCCCCTGAGTTTGCACAAGAGCATGAGTCGGTTTAGAAAAAATCATCGGAGATGTGGGAACGTCATTCCCCAATTCCTGGGCGTGCAATTTATAATTCCGGCCTACACAGTAAACATTCCGGATTGTATCCATCGTGACCCCCACCTTGATCAGTTTTTGAAATACTTCAATTCCCCTGATTACAACGCTTTCACCGTGCCGCCGTCCACCAGCAGCGCTTGCCCGGTTGCGGCTTCGATCTCAGCCGCTGCCTTCTTCAACTCGTCCAGGTTGCGGCTTGCGATCGTCACGATCGCCCCTTCGCGTGCAAATTCCAATGCGCTCGCTTTGCCGAGCCCTTTGCTTGCTGCTGTCACCAATACTGATTTGCCTTTTAAGCCGAGATCCATATAGTATTTCTCTCCTTCCAAGCCGAGAAACTGCATCAGTTCTACAAGTTCCTCCATGGTTCTTTGGTCAACGCCGGGAGCCGGCGGTCTTACGCAGGCTTGCCTCATCAACCTCCCCGGACTCCGTAAAGGGGGTGAGGGAGATAACCGAAATCCCCTTGATCTCTTTCATGGTCTTCCTCCTTATAAATCGCAGGCTTCGTGCAGCAGGTCGACAATGTGCACCGCTTTCATGCTGTTTTCGAGCCCAGCGCGGCGGATACCCATCCGCATCTGCAGGAGACATCCCGGATTGGATGTCACCACGAACGCAGCGTTGGTGGTTGCTACAGATTTCATCTTGTCATCCAAGACTTGCATGGACGTGTCATACTGAACCAAACTGTAAATTCCGGCTGAACCGCAGCATCCGTCGGCTCCCGGCAGCTCAATATAGTGAGCCCCCGGTATGGAACGCAGCAGTTGTCTCGGCTGGGAAGCCACTTTTTGTACATTCCGCAGATGGCAGGAGTCCTGATAAGTGAGGCGATGCGGAATTTCTTTCCGAAACGGCAGCGGTCCGAGTTCCGACAGGATCTGGTTGATGTCACGGCTTTTCGCCGCAAATTGTTGGGCCCGTTCCGCCCACTCCGGTTCATCGGCCAGCAAATGGTCATATTCCACCAGTATCGCGCCGCAGCCTCCTGCGTTATTGATGTACCAGTCCGCTCCGGTTTCTTCGAATGCCGCAATGTTGCGTTTGGCCAATTCCTTTGCCTGTGTAAGTTCCCCCGCATGGGCGTGGAGTGCGCCGCAGCAGGTCTGAGTTGTCGGGATTATCACTTCACACCCGGCGGCAGCAAGCAATTCAATCGTTTTCTGATTAGTTTCATAGAAAAGAGAGTCCATCACGCATCCGGCAAAAAAAGCAATTTTCGCTTTCGGTTTCCCTTGTGGCTGAACGGCCGTTTTTTTGCGCATAAACGAAAGAGGGGACGGAACCTCGGGCAATGCCCTTTCAAACTCCCCCATATGGAACGGCAGTTTGTCAGTAATGCCAAGTGAAAATGCCGCTTTGCGAAGCCCTGACTTTTGATAGAGCCATATTAATCCTGTCACTGCTTTCATCCGTCCCGGATGCGGAAACAGTCCCTCGAACACAAATCGGCGCAGACCTTTTACGGCCGATGTCGGTTTGCTTTCGAGCCGGATAGTGTGTTTCGCACCTTCCAAGATCGCTCCATATTTCACTTCTGTCGGGCATACGGTTTCACAAGCTCGGCACCCGAGACACAAATCAATCGGCTCGGCGAGGTGGTCAAGCACGTCAATCTTGCCCTCCGCCGCCGCTTTCACAAGAGCGATGCGTCCGCGCGGGGAAGCAGACTCTTTTTCCAACACCTTGTATGTCGGACAGGCAGGAAGACAATATCCGCACTGCACGCAGCTGAATGTCTTGTCGTATTGCAAGAACGATTTCAATTCGTTCATTGTGTCAGCACCACCCGTGTTTGTCCCGGCTGCGGAAAAATTTTATGAGGGTTCAGGATGTTGTCGGGATCCCATGCCTGCTTGATTCGACGCATCATATCAAGCCCGACGGTTCCCAGCTCCATCTCCATATACGGAGCTTTCATCGTTCCGATTCCGTGCTCTCCCGATAATGTACCGCCCAATTCGATCGCCGCCTTAAAAATCTCACCTACCGCTTCTTCCACCCGCCGCATTTCTTCTATGTCCCGTGCATCCGCGATAATATTGGGATGCAGGTTGCCATCACCCGCATGACCAAACACAACGAGATGAACATTGTATTGCTCCCGGATTTGACGGAGTCGTTCAAACATTTCCGGTATTTTGCTGCGGGGAACGGTCGCATCTTCCGAAATCTTGGTCGGCTTCACCCGAGTGATCGCCGGAGAAACAAGCTTCCGCGCTTTCCACAGTTCTTCCCGCTCCGTTTCGTTTTGCGCAATCTTTATTTCCCGAACGTTGTATTTTTGGCAGATCTCGGCAGCCTTTTGAATCTCCTCTTCCACGGCGACCGGATGTCCATCCACTTCAATCAGAATGATGGCGTCCGCATCGACTGGCATTCCGCACGGCATATAGTCTTCAACCGCCCGGATCGAAGCGTTATCCATAATCTCCATTTTTGCAGGCAGTATGCCGTTCGTAAGCACTCCGCTGATCGCCCTTCCCGAATCAATCAAATCGTCAAACACGGCCATTAGTGTGTTTCTGGCGGCAGGCTTCGGGATTAACCGCAAGATTGCCTTCGTAATGATGCCGAGCGTACCTTCAGAACCGATAATCAAGGGTGTCAGATCATACCCTGTCACATTTTTAACGGTCATGCCGCCGGTGCGGATGATCTCTCCCTGCGGTGTCACCACTTCCAATCCAATTACATAGTGCTTGGTAACACCATATTTAAGACCGTGCGGTCCGCCCGCATTTTCGGCCAAATTGCCTCCGATTGTACAAACACTGGAACTGCTTGGATCAGGGGGATAAAAAAGGCCTGCTGCTTCCGCCTTTTTCTGCAGGTCTGCCGTGATAATTCCCGGTTCAACGACTGCGACCAAATTGTCCCGGTCGATCTCCATCAGCTTATTCATGCGGGTCATGACAATAGCTATACCGCCTGCGACAGGCAGCGGTCCACCGCTGAGCGACGTACCCCCGCCCCTTGGCGTGACCGGGATTTTTTCCCGGCAGGCGAGTTT
This sequence comes from Effusibacillus consociatus, assembly GCF_042652925.1. Taxonomy (NCBI): domain Bacteria; kingdom Bacillati; phylum Bacillota; class Bacilli; order Caryophanales; family Alicyclobacillaceae; genus Effusibacillus; species Effusibacillus consociatus. The sequence goes on along the minus strand of NZ_JBHSHC010000031.1, from coordinate 17,071 downwards.
CATGATTTTTGCGACTTCTGCAGCCGACGTGGGAAACACCACCACATCAGGCAGAAAAGTACCGAATGAAGCGTCATATGAGTAGCTGTATCTCTCATCCAGCGAATCCAGAACGCGGTCCCGATCCGTGATTTCAATCAACTCTTGTATAATGTCCGGCTTCAATTCGGTTCCCCCCTCTCTCAACTCTCCAAGTAGTCATAATAAATCTATCTAACTGCAAATTCGTTATTCATCAAGGCTCAGCAGCGTTACATGGAAGTATCGTACTCTATTATCCTGCTTTCTTGCAATTTCGCAACGTGACTTAGAGCTTCAACTTCACTAAGCAGGGCCTCTGAAACCCATAAATGCTGCAAATGCAGAGTGTTCGCGATGCGGACAATCCGCAGTTGGTTGACGTCAACTTCTCCAAAAGAACGTATTGCCCATCCGACCGCCTTCTCCTCATTGGGAGCGGTCATCGGGATCATCGCCCGCAGTACGAATGTCGACGACATCACATTCAAATACGTTGCATGCAAGTCGATCTTGTCGACCAACTTTCGGGTAGTGATATCGGCCAACCCGATGCCTGTCGCATTGCCGTGTGAGCTTTCCGCAAGATCCAGAACCGCGATCCTCTTAATGTAGGGGTTGTTCGGATCTTCGGTATCGTGAATGCGCACTCGCCCGATCACATTCGTATCCATACCTGTTCCCGAATAACATTTGCCCATTTCTTCCACGATCAGCAAATCGATGTTCCGAAAAGGCAGCGAGGGCATCAACGATTTTGATTCGATCAGTAATCCCGCTTCCTTGTCGATCCATTCGCCGGGCAGCACTCCGACAATGTCCGCTGTTGCCTCTTCGGCATTCTCGATAATTACCAATCCACAACAAACCGGAGTTTTGTCAAGAATCATACTGGCCATCGGTTCAATCAGGGTTTTCATCCCTTCTATGCCAAATCGGTGAATATTTGCCGCTCCGGCAGGATTACCCAAACCGACCACAAGCATCTTGGACAACCCGCTTTCCAGCTTGCTTTTAAAAGACGTATGCGTTTTGACGCGGTTCACCACAACAATCGCGTCACTTTCAAACGCATTCCGATTCTGGTAGACAGGGATATCCTTGTAACGTCCCACTTCCACAACCTCTATGGTCGGTTTGATCGGAAACCCGATTGTTTCTTCCGTAATTCCCAAGGATGCCAGCATATTCAGCTGTCCTTCGACCGTTCCTCCGCCATGGCTGCCCATGGCGGGGACGATACAGGGTTCTGCCCCTTTTTCTTTTAAAAATCCGAGTACCGTTTGCAGAATCAATACGATATTTTGAATCCCACGGCTGCCCGCGGTGACAGCCACGCGTTTCCCATTGAGATCCAGATTCGCGGAAATCCGTTGAAGTTCCGAACGGGCCTTGCCGGCTACATCTGATAAACGTGGGGCATGGAACCGCTGCTCCACTTTATGCAAAATGAGTTGTCCCATCAGTCAACAACCCTTTCAATTTTTAGTCAGCCTTGATCACCTTGCTGATATCCATCGTGATTTACTCGATTTTTTGATTTTCTAAAACGAAAAATTCAGGGAGTAAGTACTAATATCATCACCTGACATCAGCACACTCCCCATGAATATTCTATCACCTAAATTATATGGGCAGTTTGCCTGCCTCAATCGTATTGTGTTGTGACTTGGCGGACATTTTTTGCCAAACCAGTACAAGACCAAACAGTACAAGGCCTGCAATGTCCGTTTTCAAACCGGGAATAATCAGCAGAACCGCGGCAGCCACCATTGCGACCCGCTGGATAATATTCGTCTTGTGATACATCCAGTTCTGTACCGCAATACTAAGGGAAATGATTCCAAGTGTCGCGGTCAATGTTGCCCATGCAATCTCTACATAATTATTGCCTTCCAGCAGCAACACAGGACTATAGACATAGAAATACGGAATGACGAAGCCGGCCAAAGCTAAACGGCAAGCGGTAACCGCCACATTGAACGGCTTCGCGCGAGCGATTCCCGCAGCAGTAAATGCAGCCAGCGCAACAGGCGGCGTGATTTCTGCAAGAGCCCCGTAGTAAAACACAAACATATGGGCCGCAATCGGCAGTACGTGAAAATTAGACGTAAGAATCGGTGCCGCAACAGTTGCCACAATGATATACATTGGAGTGGTCGGAACCCCCATTCCCATGACCAAACAGGTAATCATTGTCAGGAACATGGTCAGGAACAAACTGGATCCCCCCAGTTCAATAATACTGTTTCCAACGATCAATCCAAGTGACGAAAGTGAAATCGAGCCGATTACGATACCGACGATGGCGCATGCAATCCCAACGGCCAACGCCCCTCGTGCTCCCGCCTCCAAAGCTTGCAGCAATCCTTTGAAACCAATCGCCGTATGTTTGCGAAAGAAGCTGATTACCACTGCAGATACAATACCCCAAACCGCAGCATAAAGCGGTGTTACACCGCTAACCAGCAGCCAGACGAGAATCACAACCGGAATGATCAGGTGCCCGCTTTCATTCACCACATTTTTGAGGTTTGGAACCTCAGCTTCAGAAAGTCCCTTAAGGCCATTCTTCTTGGCTTCCAGGTGAATGATAACCCAGCAGGCGAGATAGTAGAAGAACGCAGGGATGATTGCCGCCATCATCACTCGGCTGTAAGGAATGCTCAAAAACTCAGCCATAATGAATGCTGCGGCACCCATGATAGGCGGCATGATTTGCCCGCCAGTGGAAGCGACGGCTTCCACCGCTCCGGCGAAGTGCGGACGATACCCGTATTTTTTCATCAATGGTATAGTGAATGATCCGATCGACGCCGCATTTGCCACCGAGCTTCCCGTAATCATGCCCATGAAACCGGAAGCAATAACTGCCACTTTGGCAGGTCCACCAGGTGTCCGTCCAGCAAGCGAAAGCGCAAAATCATTGATGAACTGTGTCATTTTCGTCCCGCTGAGAACGGCACCGAACAGAATAAACAGGAAAATATAAGTGGAAGATACGCCAAGCGGTATTCCGAAGATCCCTTCAGGCGTGAAATACATATGCTCAATAATCCGTTCCAGACTGAATTCCCGGTGGCCGAAAGTACCCGGAATATAGTGGCCAAACAGAGAATAAAGCAGGAAAGCAAATGCGATCGTCGTAAGACCGGCGCCCAATACCCGACGGGCCGCTTCAAAAAGGACCACAATCCCAATGCCTCCGACGATATAATCGATATCGTCGAGCAGACCGCCGCCCAGATTGATTTGGTCAATCCGGAAGAACAGATACAACGGCGGTATCGCGCCCAAAACCACAAAAAAGAAATCCAGCAGTGTCGGCAGCTTTCGTTTGCTTGTCTTCCTGCTGGAAGGATACAACAAGAAGACAAGAACTGTCAGAAAGAATAGGTGGGCAGAACGTTGTTTCATTGATTCCAGAAGGCCGAATCCGGCTGTGTAAAGCTGGAACACACTCATTGCAATGGCAATTACCGTGATGACTACAGCCATCGGCCCTACATACTTACGAAAACGCGACTCATGGTCTACTTTTTCGAGAAGTTTGTCGATATCGACCGAATCATGTTCGGTCGTCGTCTGTAACTCCTTTTTCGTTTCCTGCATTGTAAATGATCCTCCTCTTGCAGTAAGACAGACGGAGAATCTGTCTTTACTTGCCGTCGACTTTCAGCCCGATCTCTTTGAAGTATTTCTTGGCTCCCTCATGCAGAGGAATGTTCATGCCGGTAATCGCTACGTCTTTGTTAAGATCCTTCAAAGCTTTGTGGGTTTCGATCAAGATCGGCAGATTCTCGTACATGGTTTTTGTCAGATTGTAAACAAAATCGGTCGGCATATCGGCCCGTACCACCAACAGATTGGTTACGGCCACAGTCAAAACATCTTCCGTTTGGCCTTTATAAGTGCCTTTCGGGATTGTGAATGGAACAAAGTACGGATTTTCTTTCACCAGCTTGTCCACAGTATCCTTGTCGAGAGACAAAAGTTTCACGTTCGAACTGGTTGCAACGTCGAGCACCGAAGCAAGCGGCATGCCCCCCGTCATTGAAACCACGTCTACCTGTCCGTTCTTCAATGCTTCTGCAGATTCATTGAATCCCATGAAGTCGGCTTTCACGTCTTTACGTTTAACATAATCCAAACCGTACGCACCCAGAATCTTGCGGGAGTTCACTTCGGAGGAAGAGCCGCGGCTGCCCGGAATGATTCGTTTATCTTTGATATCTTTCAAAGAGTTGATTCCCGAATCTGCTTTAACCAAAATGTGCACAACGTTTGGATACAAACTTGTCAATCCCCGAATGTTCTCGATTTTCTTGCCTTCAAACATTTCAGTTCCGTTCACCGCATAGTCTGCGATTCCGCTTTCGACAAACGCGATTTCCGCTTCTTTTTTCGCCATCATCTGAAGGTTGGCAACACCGCCTGCCGATGTCTGCGCAACTGCCTGAACGCTATTTTTCTGCGTCCAAAGCTTCGCTAATGCATTTCCTACCGGATAATACACACCGCCTGTTGTTGCGGTTGCAATCGTAATCCGGTCAGGCGCTTTCGATGATTGCGCTTCTTTAGTTCCCGTGGAACTGGTTCCCGAAGAACCGGAACATCCAACGATTGTTGCTGCGGATAACGAAAGAGCAGCGAATAATGCCAACGCTTTTTTAATTTTCATTTCTGTAACCCCCTTGTAAAAATTGAAATCGCTTTCACTAACCCAATCCTTAAAATTGGCTTCAGGAGAGGACCCCTTTGCGGTCTCCTTCTATTAATGTTTCATTCTAAGTTATCTAGCAAAAACAATACCAACTTAAAACTTAGGCTTAATTGCAACCGCTTTCATAAGTCCGGAAAAAAACAGAGTGAAAAAATCGGCAAAATCTGCCGGGCTTACCGGTTAATTTTGCCGAATCCAAAAAACTTAACTCATTTATCCCTCTTTTAAATACTGTTTGAGCTTATCCCGCAGCCCCCGTTCACTGATTCCCAACTGCTGCGCAGTTTTGAGGCGATGGCCGCCGTTTCTTTCCAAGGTGTAAAGAATCATTTTTTTCTCCACTTCCCCCATAGTAAGCCCGGCAGGAATAAACAGCCCTTCTTCCATAAATCGACTGGCTTTCTCAGGTGGATTGCCGGATACAACAGACGCCGGGAGATCGTCAGTCTTTATAATGTCATCCTGAGAAAGTGCCACTGCGTATTCAATGATATTTCCCAACTCCCTTACATTTCCCGGATAAGGGTAGTCATAAAGAATCCTTTTCGTTTCCGGACTGCAGGTCTTTTTCTTTTTCCCCATACTGGCCGAATAGAACGTTAGAAAATGTTCCATCAGAAGCGGTACATCCTCTTGACGCTCCCTTAAAGAAGGCATATGGATCGGTATAACATTCAGCCGGTAGTATAGATCCTCGCGAAAGTTCCCCTTCGCCACTTCTTCTTGCAGATTGCGGTTGGTGGCTGCGATAATTCGGACGTCCGTGTCGATTAAATCAAAGGAACCAAGTCGTGTCACGACCCGCTCCTGGATTACACGCAAAATCTTGGCTTGCAACGACAGCGGCATTTCACCGATCTCATCGAGGAAGATGGTTCCGTTTTTGGAACGCTCGAACAGACCTTCTTTTCGCTGAAATGCACCGGTGAACGCTCCCTTTTCGTGTCCGAACAACTCGCTCTCCAGCAATTGTTCAGGAATCGCCGCGCAGTTAATTACCGAAAACGGTTCATTCCTTCGTATTCCTTGATAATGAATGGCCCGTGCGACCAACTCTTTTCCCGTTCCGCTTTCTCCCGTAATAAGAATATTGGAGGGAATATCCTTCACTCTTTCAATTAATTGAAAAACCTTTTGAATCGGTTCGCTTTTGCCGATCATTCCGGCATAAGAATGTTTCTGTTTCACCGCATCGCTAAGCACTCTGACTTGCTGATGCAGTTGCTGGATTTCAAGCGCCTTGCGGAGCACCAGTTTCACCTCATCCATGTTCAGAGGCTTGGTGATATAATGATAGGCACCCGCCTTGATCGCCGCAATCGATGACTCGATTGTCCCATAGGCAGTCATGATGATGACTGAGATATCCGGCTTTCTTTCTTTTATGCGGGGCAGAATATCGAGACCATTCTGATGCCCAAGATTCAGATCCAACAGAACGCAATCGATGGATGCTCCGTCGAGTAAATGCAAACCCTCTTCCGGATCGGTAACCGCCCAAACGCCGAATTCGTCTTCCAGTCCAAATGAAAGAGATGAGCAGATGGCTTTTTCATCATCGATGATCAATACGTTCGTCATGTTCTCCCTCCTTTTTCCCAAAATGCAAAATAAAAGTACTGCCATTTCCTTTTCTGCTTATCGCTTCAATATGTCCTCCGTGCTCAGCCATGATTTTTTGGCTGATATACAACCCCAATCCTACCCCTTGAGTTTTCGTGGTATAAAAAGGTTCGAAGAGATGTCGGAGAACAGGTTCTTCCATGCCCTCACCGGTATCCGTTATGAATAGCAGCACAGCTTCCTCTTTTATTTGGGCATGAATCGTTAAGTGTTTTTCACTTGAATTGCCCATTGCCTCTATCGCATTCATGATCAGGTTAATCACAACCTGTTTGATCCGTCCACGATCCCCCAATACCTGAATCTTTGACGGCAGATTCGCAGCTACCCGGATGTTTTCGCTTTTGATTTTTTTATCAAAAAGTCGCAACACAGATTGAATAATTTCAGTAAGATTCTCCCATTGTGTTTGTATGGTTTTTTCCCGGGCATAGTCGAGCAGGTCTTCCACAATTCGATTCATTCGTTCCACTTCTTCCGGAACATGCTGAACGAGTTCCGCCCGGAACCGGGAATCATCCAATTTCTTCGGGAGCAACTCAGAAAATGTTTTGATTGCAGTTAGCGGATTTCGGAGTTCATGAGCAATTCCAGCCACCAATTGCCCAAGCGCCCGCATTTTTTCCTGTGTAATCAATCGGGCCTGCAAATGTTTCTGTTCTGTTCGATCCTGGAGACTGATGATCCACCCTGTGAAGTCGCCTGTACCATTGGTTAACGGAGCCATATAGTAGTGGAGAATCCGCCCGCTCCCATCTTGAAGACGCAGCTCGCCGTGGTGCTTTTTTGGTTCTCCCTTTTCCAGCGCTTCGTTTATCGGAAATTGAGGAAAATATTGAGAGATGGGAGTCCCCAACACATCCGCTTGAATGGCAAGCAAGTCACTTGCGACGTCGTTGATCAGTGTTGTTTTTCCTTCCGGACTAACAGAAATAATTCCATTATCGACATTGTCCATGACCTGTTTTTGATAGGCGAGATTATCTGCCAATGCAGATGTATGTCTGCGAACCTCCGCCTTTAAGCGTTGATTCCAAAGGAAAATCAGAACGAGCACACTCAACACAAGACCCGTCACGGTCAATAAACCATATACGAGCTTTCTCCATCCCCCTATTACATGGAGCGAGTAAGGCTCAAAATAATGGCTGTAGAGTCGACCGTATGTACCGGTCCTATGAAGTTCTGCCAGTCCGAGATTCAGCTCATTTTGTAAACGGTAATTCCCCTCTCTTACGGCAAATGCATAATCGGATGGGTTGATCATGCCCGTTCGGGTGATATATTTGTCTTGCAAATTCTTCTTCTTTAAATAGAATTCCGCAGTCCACCGGTTTCCGATGAATGCATCGGCACGCTCCATGAACAACAATTCAAGGGCCTCAGGTTGACTAAAAGAAACAACTGTTTTTACTCTTCGGACATTTTCGAGCAATTCAATTCCGGCATCCCCTCTTTGCACGGATACTACTTTTTCCTTAAGATCGTGCAGATTAAAAATCGATTCGTCCGTCTTAGGGACAATCAACACCTCAGACATTGTAAAATAAGACTCGCTGAAATCGAAGACTGAATCACCGGCACTTGTATATTGCATCCCCAGAACTACATCAATTTTTCCCTGCTGAAGTTGTTGAATCGCATCTTCCCAATTCATAGGCAGATATACTGCTTCATACCCACGAATTTCAGCTAACTCTCTAAACAAATCGATATTAAAACCGGCAGGATTCCCGTTCTCGTCAACAGACGAAAACGGGGGTAAATCTTTATCGAAAGCAACTCGCAGCACCCGACCTTCTTCTGCCTGAACGGGGACGCAGAGGAAAGAGAAAAGGAGAGAAAGTAAACCCAATACTCGCAGATATCTTGGTCGCAAAAGAATTTTCCCTCCTTCTTGCATGAAAACGAATTCACATTCGAAAACAGAAAAGTAGGGTGATCCCCTTAGTGCTTCTTCAACTGGGGGCACCCTACTCTATCAGTTTACCGATTCTGTGATTGAGCGTCAAATCCACCCGCTTCTTCACGATAACTGGGCAAAAGTACATCAACGGTTGTGCCCTCGTTGATTTTGCTTTGGACTTCGATAGTCCCATTGTGTTCCTGAACAATCTTATAGCTGATCATCAGCCCCAAGCCCGTCCCTTTTTCCTTTGTGCTGTAAAAAGGTTCTCCGAGTCTGTGAATCCGGTCTTCCGAAATCCCGTGTCCTTGATCGATCACCCGAATCAATATATTACCGGTATCAGGCTTTTTTACATGAATCAAAATGTTCCCGCCGTCGGGCATAGCTTCAATTGCATTTTGAATTAGGTTAATAAAAACCTGTTTCAGTTGATTCTCGTCACACATCACGAAGGGAACATTCGAATCGAACTCGTAAAGAATCTGAACATTTTTCAATATCGCTTGCGTTGTGAGAAGTGTGATGACATTCTTGATCAGGATCCTCGGGTCGGTGATCTTGAAGTTTTTCGCTTGCGGTTTGGACAGCATCAAAAACTCGTTTATAATCGATTCCATACGCTCGATTTCCGACAGAGCGATATCCAGATACTCTACTTTGCAGCTGCCTGATTTGATGAGGTGAAGAAATCCTTTTATCGTGGTTAACGGATTCCGTATCTCGTGTGCCACACCGGCTGCCAATTGGCCTACGGCTGAAAGTTTATCCGATTTTCGCAGCAGTTCTTCCGTTTGCTTCCGTTTCGTGACGTCGCGCGCTACCACCACAATACTTTCCACATCTCCATTTTCACCGATTACAGGTTTCCCGTGCGCCTCGATAATTACCCAATCTCCACCAGAATGTCGGTAGCGAAATTCGGCTTGATAGGACCTTTTTGTCCGAATTGCCTCCGTATACACTTTTCTCAAATTCGACGCATTCTCGGGATGGACCCGCCGAATCATAAATTTTCCTTCCAATTCCTCCGGTTCAAGTCCAAGAACCCATTTGCTTGACGGGGAAGCATACCGAAACACCCCGTTCACGTCAAGAACCCAAATCAAATCGGATGTATTTTCTGTTATATGACGGTATTTGGCTTCATTTTTACGGAGCTCGGTTTCAGTTTGTTTTCGTTTGGTAATATCTTTACTGTACGCCCGGGAGAGAAAGATGATAATCAGCATGAAAATTGCCGTGGAGATTAATTCATTCCCCAGCTTAATCAAATCATGGCTGTTGATCGAAAGCAAACGCGGCAGTGCAGTTACATATGTCAAGATTAAAATCATCTGTGTTGGGATTGTGGTCGTTAAGTTATGGGACACGGGAATTCCGAGAACTGTGCGCCTGATTCCGATGAACAGGAAATAGTTTATAATTTCAAACGCGGAGGCCACCAAAAACACCCGAATCAATAGATTTATATTTTCTGTAACGTTTATTAACGCATAGGAGATCGATAACGCTATAAAGGTCATTCCCAACGAGGTAAAATAACGAAACCATTTGATCTTGCGAAAGGAACGATACTTTTTCAAAAATATAAAAGTGTAACTGATGACAAACGATAACATGCATGCGGAGAAACCAAATTCGAACAATATCAGGAGGCTCCCGATGGAACCAAATACGAATTCATGTCCGTTTGGCAATATAATGGGAAACAGGTCCAGCACAATGACTAACGCTGTGATCAGAATAAAAGGCCATATCGGATCTATATTCCATGTAAAAAGTGATTTAACGAACGCAAAAACACCCAAAGAAAAAAGAGAACCGGTATACCAGTTGACATCTTTCACAAACTCTTGCCTCCTCAATGATGTTCATCGGAGTCAATGCATGCTATCGATTCCTTAAACATAATTTATCCCTATATAGTCAGTTTAATTTTACAATTAATTGGGCGCGGAATCACTACCTAACTGTAAAAAAAAAGAAAAAGAACTGGAAAAATGCCAGTTCTTTCTCAGTTCTTTTTCCTGAGTTGATCTTAGGTCCAAATAGAACCATTTGTCGTAATGAGTGTTGCAAGGGTAAAAGCGGCAAAAGCAAGGAAAGCATAGATTTTTTTCATGCCCTTCCCTCCTTTCGTTTTTGTATGACTTACCAGGTGCGCACCACTTCATGAACAACCAAGTTGTTTTTACAATGTAAATTTTAGTGTACTCGGTTGTTGTATTGTCATAATTCGACACTATTCTACAAATTCCTTCAAATTTTTTCCTTATTGGGCTAAAAAATTTTTCAGCGGGAAATTCCGGGAACATTTACGGCAGTCCGCCATTTTTTGGCCACAACGTTCAACGCTTCTGCCAGTTCATCCACACTTTGTTCTGTTGTCGTTCTGCCCATCGTAATCCGTAAACTCTCGAGAGCCACCTCTCTCGATTTTCCCATTGCAAGAAGCACGTAGGAAGGTTCGTGATCCGTAGAACTGCAAGCGGAGCCGCTGGATGTGGCAAATCCAAGCCGATCCAATTCAAGCATCAGAGCCTGTCCCTCGATCCGGTCTATGCTGATATTGATAAGGGTCGGGAGACAGTTGTTCAAATCGCCGTTGATTTTACATCCCGGCACAGTTGCGGTTAAACGTTCAATGAGTTTTACACGCAATCCTTCCAGCCGACTCCGTTCTTTCAGCAGTTGTTTCATTGCCATTTCGGCTGCTTTCGCGAACCCCACAATGCCCGCCACATTCGGGGTGGCGGACCGCAATCCCCGCTCCTGTCCCCCGCCATATACAATCGGATCTATTCGGACTCCCTTCCGGATATAGAGTGCGGCTACACCTTTCGGACCACCGATTTTATGCGCATTAATGGTCAAGAGATCCACCTGCAGCTCCTCTACGTTGACAGGTATCTTGCCATAGCTTTGCACAGCGTCCGTATGGAACAAGATCCCTTTTTCCCGAGTGATGGCCCCAATCTCAGCTATTGGCTGAATCGTCCCCACCACATTATTCGCATGCATAACGCTGACAATGACGGTATCGGGACCTATCGCATTGCGAATGTCCACCACATTTACCCTTCCGGAACCGTCAACCGGCACATACGTAACCCGAAATCCTTCACTCTCCAGAGCCTGACATGCTCCCCTTATGGACGGATGCTCCACCGAACTTGTCACCACGTGATTCCCTTTTCCAAGTTTACGCATGCGGCGTGCGCCGCCCAGAACGGCCAGATTGTTTGATTCGGTTCCGCTGCCGGTAAAAATTACTTCTCTGCTGGAAGCCCCAAGCGTTTTTGCCACAGCAGCCCGGGCTCCCTCTAATGCCTCTTTCGCCTGAAAGCCGAACTGGTGCAAACTCCCGGGATTGGCAAAGTCATATAGGAAATAAGGTGCCATCGCATCAAACACTTCTTTTGGCATGACAGTAGTTGCCGCATGATCGAAATATCGTGTAAGCTCCGGCATTCAAAACACCTCACTGGAATCTATAGGATGTGCAGTTACTTTACACCTGATTTTACACCTGTCTTGACAGTATACCACAGCAGGTTTCATAATAGGAACATAGATTTACAGGCAATCTTATAAGAAAAGGACGGGTGGCCATGTGGAATCTGATAGATACGGACTATATTGTAGTAGGTTCCGGAATTGCCGGCCTCACACTCAGTGTGCTTGCCTCTCAACATGGCCGGGTGACACTTGTCACAAAGGGAACAATTGGTGAAAGCAACAGTAATTTGGCTCAGGGCGGCATAGCAGCCGCGTTGTCACAGGATGATACCCCGTTCTTGCATGGAACGGACACTCTTCGCACCGGTCAGGGATTATGTGAGAAACAAACGGTGGAATCTTTTGTCAACCTTGCACCGGAGGTGATTTTTTTCTTGCAGCAAATGGGCGTACAGTTAGATGCCGACCGTGACGGAACTCTTCTTCTCGGCAAAGAAGGTGCCCACAGCCGTAACCGAATCGTTCACGCAGGCGGTGATGCGACAGGACGTGCAATTATTGAAGCACTTATCCCTCATGTGCTTTCAAATCAAGGAATTGATGTACGGGAAAACACGTTTGTCGCTGAATTGGTGATGCAAGATGGTGAATGTGCCGGGGTAATCGGAATCGACTCGGCCGGCCACGTCCTGTTGATTCGTGCAAAAGCGGTGATTCTCGCCACCGGCGGGCTCGGTCAACTTTACAAATATACAACCAACAGCATCGGAAGCACTGGTGACGGATATGCTCTCGCCTACAGAGCGGGTGCCGTTCTGCGGGATATGGAGTTCATCCAGTTCCATCCAACCGCTCTTAAAACCAATGCACACCCTCTCCCGCTTGTTTCGGAAGCGGTTCGCGGTGAAGGTGCGATACTTGTCAACTCGGATGGGACCCGCTTCATGCGGGATTATCACGAGTGGGGAGATCTGGCCTCCCGCGATGTGGTTTCAAGAGGGATCTATGCCGAAATGAAGGCGAGACGGGATGTGTATCTCGATGCACGTTCGATCGTAAAGTTCAGCGAAAGATTCCCAACCATTTTTGACTCGTGCAGAAAAATGGGTCTTGACCCTTCCGCGGACTTGATTCCTGTAGTCCCGGCAGCCCACTATACAATGGGGGGCATTCAAACAAACGACAGCGGTGTCACTTCGGTGCCACGACTGTTTGCGATCGGCGAAGCAGCATCCAGCGGATTTCACGGAGCGAACCGATTGGCGAGCAACTCCCTGTTAGAAGGACTTGTCATGGCTCGGCGCACAGTAAAAGCGTTGGCCGGACTCACACAGCATTCCCTGAAGAAAGTCAAACCTTCTTTTCTTCCCGCCGAGCTTGGGAAAATGAACACTTTCCCAAGCCGCAACCTTTTACAGAAAGTGCAGGAAGTAATGTGGACTCATGCAGGTATTGTCCGGGATGGGAAACGGTTGAATCTTGCCTTGAATCAGCTTCAAGCCTGGCATGATGAACTTCCCGACCTTCCAAGTCCGGACCGCAACCTGCTCACCTCGGCACTCTTGGTTGTGCGTGCTGCGATTTGGCGTCAGGAAAGCAGAGGGGCCCATTTTCGCGAAGATTACCCGGAAACTGTATCCGATTATCAAACTCATTCGATCCAGGGAGGTAACCATGAATCCGTTACTCGTACGCCAGTTTCTGCAGCAAGCGCTTATTGAAGACGTCGGCAGCCGGGATCTAACATCCGATCTGCTGTTTGAGCCGGGTACCCAAATCAGGGGGACATTACTCGCAAAACAGGAAGGCAGGGTTGCCGGGCTCCCGGTAGCGGAAGAATCTTTCCGACTGCTCGATCCACAAGTTCGCTTCGAAGTTCACCTTCCGGACGGAAGCGATGTGAAGCCCGGAGACATTCTCGCAACAGTGACCGGAAGCGCTCGTGCCGTCCTTTCTGCCGAGCGGGTAGCGCTGAATATGCTGCAAAGAATGTCTGGCATTGCAACCACGACGCGTGATGTGTGCCGAAAAGTCGAAGATCTGCCGGTCCGAATCACCGATACGAGAAAAACGGTACCCGGACTCCGCCTGTTTGACAAATACGCCGTGACGATAGGCGGCGGCGTCAATCACCGGTTTGGCCTCTACGATGCAGTCATGATTAAAGACAATCACATTGCTGCCGCCGGTTCCCTAACGGCTGCCGTCGAGAAAATCAAAAAAGGCATCGGCCATCTGGTCAAGATCGAAGTGGAAGCGGACACATTGGAGCAGGTGAAAGAAGCGGTTGAAGCGGGCGTTGATGTCATTTTGCTGGACAACATGTCTCCTGCAATGCTGGAGGAGGCTGTGCGTATTGTAAGCGGCCGGGCCATCACCGAGGCATCGGGCGGAATCACCCCGGACACTGTCAGGGAGTTCGCCGTTGCAGGTCTTGACATCATTTCGCTCGGATGGCTGACCCATTCCGTCAAAGCGCTGGATATAAGCCTGGACCTTCAATAATATTTACGGGGGGATTTTCAAATGTCTGTTACGGAAAACCTAATCATTCAACAGGAACCAATCAGCGAATACTCGCTTTTAACTTCGGAGGAATTGGACCACCGCATTGCTGCTGCCAAACAGGAATTAGGTAAAGACTTGGTGATTCTCGGGCACCACTACCAAAGGGATGATGTGATCGTCTTTTCGGATCACCGCGGTGACTCCCTGCAGTTGGCGCGAATTGCCGCAGGGCTCCAGGACACGAAATACATTGTGTTTTGCGGCGTACACTTTATGGCAGAAACGACCGATATTTTGACTTCCGACGATCAGATCGTGATCCTGCCCGATATGAAGGCAGGCTGTTCGATGGCCGATATGGCGGATGATCAGGAAGTGGAAGAATGTTGGGAAGTGATTACCGAACAATTTGGTGAATCCATTATTCCTGTAACTTACGTCAATTCGACCGCAGCAATCAAAACATTTGTCGGAAAGCACGACGGACTGACGATCACTTCTTCCAACGCGGAAAAGATTTTTGCTTATGCTCTGCAGGCCAAAAAGCGGATTCTCTTCCTCCCCGACCAGCACTTGGGACGAAATACGGGAGTGAAATTCGGAATTCCGCTGAACGAAATGTGCGTGTATGATCCAAAAGAGATGAAAATCGAGTATCCGCACGGAGAAGGCGATCCGCGGGTGATTCTATGGAAGGGGCATTGTTCGGTTCATACGAAATTTGAACCGCGCCACGTCCATGAAGTCCGGTCGAAATATCCCGATATCCGGGTGCTTGTCCATCCGGAGTGCATGTACGAAACGGTTCAGCTGGCAGATGAAAACGGATCAACCGATTATATAATCAAAGCCGTCCGCAACGCCCCTCCAGGTACAAAATGGGCGATCGGAACCGAGCACAACTTGGTGAACCGATTGGCACAGGAACATCCTGAGCAATTTATTGTTTCCTTGAACGAGATGATTTGTCCGTGTCTCACAATGAACCGCATCGACCGTCCGCACTTGCTCTGGTCACTTGAAAATATTTTGGCGGGAACTCCTCGCAACATTATTCAGGTGAAACCGGAGATCGCAGAGTGGGCCAAGGTCGCCATTGACCGGATGCTGCAGATTTCATAATCTGGAAAAAATAGGTATTGGAGGGCTTCCTCGGCATGAATCGAAAAGACCAACTCCTGGACATCCTAAAATCATCTGATCAACCGGTTCCAGGCTCCTACCTTGCCGATGTGCTGGATGTCAGCCGGCAAACGGTGGTTCAGGACATCGCACTGCTGCGCAAGGACGGCTTCAAGATAGTGAGCACGACACAAGGTTATGTCCTCGAACAGGGTTCCAAAACGCAATATCGTGAAATTCTGGGGATCATCCATACGCCTGAACAATTGAAACGAGAGTTGGAGATTCTTGTTGCGCATCATGTGGCCGTCGAGGACGTGTTTATTGATCATCCCGTTTATGGACGGTTGAAAGGCGAATTAAATATTGTAACCCCGAAAGATGTAAAACAGTTTCTTGAAAAAAGAGCCAATTCTCCGTTCCCGCTGTTTTCCGAAGTCACAGGCGGACTTCACTATCATACTCTGGTGGCGGAAGATCCGGAAACGATCGCGGAAGCAAAGTCGGCTCTCAAACAAGAAGGATTTCAATTGGTGGACCCGGCGTAGGGTCCACTTGTTATTCTTGGATTTTCTTTTATTTTGTCATTTCCAGAAAATGATGCAGGATCCTTGCCGTCAATCCCCAAATGATCCGATCCTCGTAATAATAGAAGTACTCAGGGATTTTCCCTGTTCGCCATTTGTAATTTCGTCCGTTCGGGATCTGATCAAACGGAAAATCCTCCGGAGGGATTACCTTCAAATCCACGTAGTGGAGTCCCGGTGTGGCCTTTCTCAGATACGCGAGAGGTACACAAAATACACTGGCTACTTCATCCGGATTCGGCCGAATTTTAGCAAAATCGGCGATCCTCCCTACAAACGGGTGAACAATTTGAAAAGGGGTAACAATATAATCCAGCGACCCGAGCGGTTCGATGGAACTATTTCCCAGACCCAATTCTTCCCTTGTCTCACGGATGGCAGCAGCCAATTCATCTTCATCTGTCGGATCGATTCTCCCCCCCGGGAAACAGATCTCTCCCGGTTGCCGCTTGAGATGGTGAGCCCGCTCTTCAAAAAGAATGCACAGCTCGCCGTTGTGTTCAACAAGCGGAACCAACACCGAAGATTTGAACAGATTTTCCTGTCCCATTATGGAAGCGTTTCTGTTTTTTAATGATTGAATGATTGAGTTCAGCATTGATTTCCCCGCCTTACTTCCCCAAATTCCCAATAGAATAACACCAACTGTAATCAATATTGATGAAAATATCCTCCGGGCGCAAGGATACCACCCAATAATATCGTACGCCAATTGCTTTTGCAGCCCATGACCCCATGAAAGAGTATGGATGCGACAAGCAGGAGAGATCCGACCAGGGAAAGTGTCCAACTTTGATCTACTGCAAAGACGAACGGAATGTATATCACGATCCCAACCCATTGGGTCCACCACAAAAAGCCAATTTTATTTCGGCTTTGTTTGGTAAAAAGGTTCCAAATTGCATGCAGTACACCGGAACCTATCACAAGCGATATGGACAATGAAATCAACTTGTCACCTTCTCTTGATTTTCCCGGCAATCTACCAAGATTATACCATTCGGAATCTATCACCGCGTTCTTATTTGTTTATAAATCGATTCGTATTGAACATGGATTCGGAAAGTAACAGGCTCGAAAGCTGAAATAACCGGGTCATATTAAGGTTTATTGGTCATAAAA
>NZ_JBHSHC010000030.1:0-14614 GCF_042652925.1 Effusibacillus consociatus | reverse complement strand
TAGCAGTCCCCCGGCGGATTGTCTGACGGAATGGCTACAAGTTCTTGCAGAAATTTGATCAGGTTTTCTTATTCAGATTCAATCCATTGAAGGATTTCCTGCTTGGCTTCACATTTGATCGTGTTCATTGACTTGTTCCCCCTTTTTATGAAGTCAGCTTCAGAACCACATCCAGCAGCACAGAAGCTCCCATTCCCATATCCTCTGTTGTTGCAAATTCATCCGGATGATGGCTCAGACCGTCTTTGCATCTCACAAAGATCATGCCAATTTCTGTGATGCCGGCCACCGCCATCGCGTCATGGCCTGCACCGCTGACGATTTGAACGGACTTCATGTTGCGTTCCTCAAGTACCGATGAAATCGCCTCGATAAAACGGCTGGAGCATGGGACAGCTGGCGATTCCATGACTTTGCTGAACTCGCATGCCAATCCGCGCCGTTCGCAAATGCTCTTACACTCTTCAAGGATCCGGTTCAGTGCAGCCAATCTGGTTTCATTGTTGATCGACCGGATATCAAGCGTTCCTTCGACCAATCCCGGAATCACATTGCTGGCTCCTGGCGACACAGACAATTTTCCAACTGTCGCCACCAGATTCTCATATTGAAGAGCGATCCGTTCGATTGCCTGGATCATCTCAGCCGTTCCGACGAGTGCATCTTTTCGCATTGGAACCGGAACGGTTCCCGCATGCCCCGCCAATCCTTCCACACGGAATTGATATCTGGATTGTCCGGCGATTCCCGACACGACCCCGCAGGCTTGATTCATTTGTTCCAAAACCGGCCCCTGTTCGATATGCAGCTCCAGGTAACCAAGGAGCGTTTTCGGGTCACGGGCAGCCAATCGATAATTTGCAGGATCAAGACCGATCTCTTTCATGGCTTCAGCAAGGGTGATCCCTGCCGCGTCCTTCGCTTGCAGGTCTTCCTCCTGCAAGTCGCCGGCGATCGCACGGCTCCCGAGCAGTGTCGTATGGAATCTGGTTCCTTCTTCATCACAAAATCCGATTACTTCAATGGGATGTTTGGGCCTGATTCCGTTTTCAAACAGGGTTTGTACCACCTCAATCCCAGCAATGACCCCGAGAATCCCGTCGTATTTCCCGGCCTCAATCACCGAATCGAGATGCGAGCCGATCAGCAGGGCCGGAGCATCCGGTTGATTTCCTTCGTAACGCCCGATAATGTTGTTCAGTTCATCCCGTCGGACCGACATGCCTGCTTCCCGCATCCACCCGGCCACCAGCCCGTTGGCCGTTTCGCTTTCCTTTGTAAAAGAAAGACGGGTTACCCCCCGTTCGGTTGTGCTGCATTTCGCGAGTTCCTCAATTCGCTGGGCAATTCGATCTGCTTTTACTCTTTGACGGAGCGCCTGCATTCTCATCCCTCCTTTATGCCTGTCCAGAAGAACCAAATTCCCGCATTTTGCGTTTAACTGAATCTTTCACAGCCTCGCGTGCAGATCCCACATATTTTCGAAGATCGTATAAATCCGGTTGTTCGGTTAGCACCTTCCGTACGGCAGTGGCAAACACGATTTGATTTTCCGTATTTACGTTAATTTTCGCAATTCCCAATGAGATTGCTTTCTTAATATAATCATTAGGAATGTCTGTACCGCCATGCAACGCAAGAGGCACTCCTGTCCTTTGCATAATTTCTGCCAAAAGGTCAAATCTAAGATTCGGTTCCCCTTTATAAGGTCCATGCACAGTACCGATTGCAGGCGCGAAGCAATCTACACCCGTTTCACGCACGAATTTTTCACATTCTTTCGGAACTGCATAAGTCCCTTCACATTCATCAACCACAATGCCATCTTCTTCACCGGTGATCCGGCCCATTTCCGCTTCAACAGAGACGCCCAGAACTTTTGCGACATCTACTACTTTTTGGGTCAGGGCAATATTTTGTTCCAATGGATGATGCGATCCATCAATCATAACCGAGGAAAATCCCACATACATCGCCTCTACACATTTTTCATAAGAGGAACTGTGATCGAAATGAAGGGCTACAGGAACCTGTACTTGATATTTTTCAATAAGCTCTTGGACCATTAATGCAATCAATTTGACTCCACCCATATTTTCGGCTGCCACTTCTGTAATGCCTAGAATTACGGGTGAATTTTCTTCTTTTGCGGCTTGCAGAAAAGCTTGTGCAAATTCCAGGCTATTGATATTAAACTGGCCAACGGCATATTTTCTTTTCAGCGCATTGTTTAACATTTCTTTTATAGAAACTAATGGCATGTATGATCCCCCTACTGAAAATCCATAATATTTGCCAGTTTTAATCAGGGATAAACATTCAGAGAATTTTGAAGTCGATAACCGAGTCTATTGGAAATCTTACCGCTACTATCAATAATTTGATCTTTCAGTTGATAGATTCTTTCTTTAGTCATCCGCATTGTAGGTCCTGAAACACTTACCGCGGCAACAACTTTCCCTGTATGGGCAAAAATCGGAGCGGCGATGCAATTGATCCCCAACTGATTTTCTTCCAGATCCAGGGCAAACCCTGTACTCCAGTTTATATCTTTCCGTCTCTGCATTTTGTTCTACCAAACCATGCCGAACCAATGTTGACAACATCCGATACACTGAAGCTTTATTCAAAAGCATTTTCTTGGAGATTTCAGTGACACCGTATCCTTCTTTTCTTGAACTCAAGATGTCAAGAATCTGCAAGGCCCGATCCACTGATTGAACAATGTTGTCATTTGTCATATGCGATACACCTCTGTGTTTATTATTCAGAAAATCAGTTTCATAATATGACATAACAAAAATCTAAGGGAGTGTACTGCCAATCAGAAGATCGGGCCTAACATTTGAATTCCTTACAACTTATTCCATGCTGTGATCAACGTCCGTTTGGATTGAGCGATCACAATATCCGAAGATTCATCGCCAACCGGTTTTACCTCAAAAGCCACGACGTTGGAAGAACCTTCACCGATATATCCAATTTCCAGGAGAACTTTCAGATATTCCACCAACTCGTCAACATCGTTTTCGCTGCCGGGATAGCCAAAACGCGGATGCTGATCGCCATATGCAGGATCAGCAGGATCTTTGATGTAACAATTGCCGATATGAGCATGATTCAAATAATCCCTTGCCGTGAACAGAGCATCACGAGAAGATTCACGCTGCATCGGCAGATGACTCAAATCAAGCATCAAACCGAAAGTAGGATCTGTCTTTCGCACTTCCTGAGCAACTTCAACAGCCAGCCGGTTCGGGCCGATCAGGCATTTTTTGTCTGTAGCGTCATCAAAGGTTTCCAGCGAAATCACCAGATTGCCTTTGCTCCTTGCATATTGGCAAATTTCCTTGAGTGACTCAATCAGAAGCCCAACGGCTTTTTCTTCCTGTTGTTCCGGTTTGGGACCACTCAGCAAGCCCAATTTTCCGGCCCCCAGTTCATAGGCCTGATCAATGGCTCCTTTAATCAAGTCGACAGCAAACCTCCGTTTTTCTTCATCAAAAGAATTCAAATCCGCTTTATTTCTGAGCAAAACAGGCTGGGCGCCAAAGCCGACAGTCATCCGTCCCGATTCGAACATTCTGGCCACTTGCTTTCTTTGTTCGATGTCATTGATCTGCGTAATCTCAATCGATGAGAAAAAATCATCGGTTATGATTTTATTAACCGTCTCGACAATCGGCCCGTCTCCGCCCATCGACTGAGGAAACGCCATGAAATGCACAATTCCGACTTGCATGTAATGTTGAAGATCACCTTTCATATTTCGCCGGGTACCCGGACTGCCTCCTTTCATATAAAACCTTTCTCCTTCCAATGGTGGGAGGAGAAAGGTTTTATACTTTTTCTATAACGAATCTTAGTTGATAGAGTAGTCAACAGTAGAAAGTCTTCCATTGAAAGAGAATCCGCAAACAGCATTCGGGTCGACAACAAGTTCGATCAGATATGGCTTGCCGCTTTCAACAGCACGCTGTAAAGCTGGTTTGATGTCTTTCCAGTGAGTTACAAGTTCACCGCGAACCCCCATGCCTTCTGCTGTTTTCACGAAGTCGATGCCGCGTTCTTCGTTATCGCAGAGTTCATTTTTGTAAACAAGGTCAGTCGAGATGCGACGCTCATCATACCACCAGTTTTGCTGTTGGCGAATCAAGCCGTATAAGGAGTTGTTCAAGACGAACACAATAACAGGGATGTTGAACTTCGCCGCAGTAGCCAGATCCTGCAGTGACATACCCAAGCTGCCGTCACCCACGATGTTCACGCTTTGACGATTCGGGAACGCCAATTTCGCAGCCATCGCAGCTCCAAGACCCCACCCCATCGTACCCGCGCCGCCGGTGATTAAATAGGTGCGTGGTTCATACGTTTCAAACAACTGGCAAGACCAGATTTGGCTGATACCGCAGTCATGGGACACAAACGCATCGCGATCCAAAAATTCACGCAGTTCTCTCAAAGCCCGCTGCGGTTTGATCGGAAGATCTTCAAAATCAGTCTTACGTGCAAGTCTGGTACGTTCTTCCGTCAAATCCAAAGGCTTAATTTCTAATGCAGTAGCCGCTGCTTCTTGATTGAGCTGTTTTACTGCGTTTGTAAGCTTCACCATAAAGGATTTAACATCGGCAATTACGCCCAACTCAGTTTCAAGGTATTTTCCGATTTGTTTCTGATCGATATTGACGTGAACAATTTTTGTATTGTGCTTGAATTCTTCGAAATTACCGATGCTGCGGTCACCAAAACGTCCACCCAGGTTAATGACCAGGTCAGACTCAAGAATGGTTTTATTACCGAGAGGAGTATTGAGCATGGTGCCCATTCGACCTGCAAACAATGGATGGTCGTTCGGGAACGTATCAATTCCCATAACAGAGGTAACGACCGGAATTTGCAGAGTTTCTGCCAGTTCTTTCAATTCTGCTTGTGCCATTGCCAGATTTACACCGCCACCTGAAATCAAGACAGGTTTTTTGGCTTCTCTGAGCATCTGAATCGTCTTGGCGATGTCTTCATCGGAAGCTTCCGGCAATTCCACCGGTACACTTACAAATTCATCAAGGTCGACTTCAACCTCTGTTTTTTGTACGTCTACACACAAGTCCACCAATACGGGGCCTTTTTTTCCAGTGGTTGCAGTTTCCCAAGCTTCATGGAATCTTTGTACCGCGGTGCTCGCATCATTCATCAAGTAAACAGCTTTACAGACAGGTTTTGCAATTTCTGTGATCGCCACTTCTTGGAAAGACTGTGTTCCAACCAAGTGAGAAGCGACCTGACCAGTAAAGGCGATCATCGGAATGCAGTCCATATAGGAGCCATACAGTCCAGTGATAAGGTTGGTACCACCAGGGCCGGATGTGGCAGCACATACGCCCACTTTGTTGGTTACCCGTGAATAAGCATCAGCCATAAATGCGCCGGTTTGTTCGTGACGAACAACAAATGATTGGATGTCTGTCAATTCGCGAATCGCATCGTACAGGGGAAGAATCGCAACCCCAGGTACTCCGTAAATGTGCTCTACACCTTTTCTCTTCAGATAAAGCGCAATCGCTTCAGCTACTGTCATTTTTTGTTTTGCCATAGTTGAGTCCCCCTCGTAGTTAAATAACTCAAATTGATTTTATGGTTCTGATAATTCCCGCCAAGGTATGCCGGTCTCCCACATTTCCAGGAAAAACAACATACGGAGTTTGTGGAAAATGGGCTTCTTCTCCGGTCAACCAGACAGGAATCCCAGGTGCCGCCTGACCCAATACCTTAGCTTTTTTGATTGCCAACCCTTGCGTTGCTATATCGCTGGAGGTAATTCCTCCTTTGGCAATGATGAATTTCGGTGTGACAGAAAGTGAACGGACTATTTCTGCCAAACTGTTGGATATTGTTTGGCTGATGGACAAATTGTCGGTTTTGTTCGCTACAGTAATGACCTCGCGGCTCGTATAGATTACGGTGTCGTGACCACTGGCAATCGACTCTTCGACCATTCTGCACACTTTGGACAGTTCTTGTTCTCTTGAAGCGTCATCCAAAAGTTCAGATACATCGATCTCAACCGTTCGCACGGAAAATCCATTCATGAGCTCATTAAGCTGTTCGGTTGTTTTATTCGTGTGGGACCCCACAATGATCAGTCCGCCATGATGTTTTCCTTCCGCAGACATCATTTCCCCGGCGGAAAGAAACGAACGATCCCCGATCCCTGCGAACGACTTGACGAAAGAAGCGGCTGTACGGTACAGGTATCGTTTTCCCGCTTCCATTGCCCGAATCAGAGCGATTGAGACAATATCCAGATCTTCATAAGAAGCAGCATTGACAACGACCGGTGTGTTTTGCTTCACCGAGAGCAGAATTTCGAGCACCCGGTCTACACCGCCATAACGAATATCTTCCAGAGAAATGGAGCACACTGCCTCTAAGGTTTGAGCTCCACCCTTCTCCACCACCCAGTTGGGAAGGCGAGCATCAGAGAATCCAAAAACCACATCCTTGGCAAACTCTGTTTTATGAACCGGAACGAAGCAATCTCCTTCCCGCAAGTAATGGGTGTCACCGATCGTGTAACGTCCGCCTTCAAAGAACGCAGGAATGATCAGATGTCCGTCGAACTCCCAACCTGTTGCTTTGACAAGTTCATCGTGTATCACATTGATTTCCAACGGGTAATGTCCCCGCAACGTGGAATCCCCCCGGCTAATGACGGAGAAATCGATCTGCAGTTCACGGGCTACCTCCACGAGATTCTGCATGATCTCGCGATTAATGGCTGCCGCTTTTTCCGGTTGATAACTTCTCGTATTGGTCAGGATATAGAGCACATTACGTTCATCCGACAATCCCTGTCGGATCCATTCTTTACTCCAATCGGTAATTACATAAATGTCATGAACCGTTTGTACGCCGGTTGGATCATCATCGAGCACGATCAACTTATGGCTATTATGTTTCCATATGTTGTGTATCTCTTGGCGCAAGTCTCTTTCGTTGTTGGAAGAAGGAAGAGCCTTAATCAATTCATCGACTGTTTTGTTATTGGATGTCAGATTCACTTAACATCCTCCTCACTGTGCAGTAACTGGTTCTAAAAGCTCTTCAACCGCATTCACAATATTGGCTGCCCTTAACCCGAAGAAATCGAGCAGTTCGTTCATTTTTCCGGATACACCGAAGCGGTCTTGAGTCCCGACACGACGCATTGGGGTTGGTTGATGTTCCGAGAGCACCTCCGAAACTGCGCTGCCTAATCCGCCAATGATAGAGTGTTCTTCGACTGTTACGACACGACCGGTTTTAGCCGCGGACTTCAGAATCGTCTCTTTATCAATTGGCTTAATGGTATGAACATGGATAACTTCTGCACTGACTCCGCGCTGCTTCAGTTCTTCAGCAGCTTTAAATACTTCGCTCAGCATAATACCTGTGCTGATGATGGTTACATCGGAACCTTCTTGATAGAGATTTGCTTTGCCGATCACGAACGGATCCTCCGGTTTCGTCACCACCGGCACCGGCAGTTTCCCTACGCGCAGATAAACGGGGCCTTCATGCTGAAATACCGCTTCGACCGCCTTTTCCATTTCAAGAGAATCGGCAGGTACAATTACCGTCATCCGCGGCAAGGTACGCATCAAAGAGATATCCTCAAGCGGCAGGTGGGTTGCACCTTCCTGAGCTGCTGAAGTACCCGCATTATGGCCAACAATCTTCACGTTGTTGTTTGCATAGCAAACGACGATACGCATTTGGTCAAATGCACGGCCTGTTAAAAAGTTCGCATAAGCATTTGCAAAAGGAATTTTTCCCCCAACAGCAAATCCGGCGGCTGTCCCGACCAAGTCACATTCAGAAATTCCAATATTGAAAAAGCGATCAGGGAATTTATCTTTGAATAAATTCGTCATATTGGACTTGGCACAGTCCGCATCAAGAACAACCATCTCTTTATATCGTTCGCCCAAACGGATGAGTGCCTCACTGTAACCTTCGCGCGGCGCTTTAAGCTGAGTCATTTATACCAACTCCTTCAACGCAATATCTAATTCTTCATCATTCGGAGCCAGACCATGCCACTTGTGCGTATTCTCCATGAATGAGATGCCTTTCCCCTTGATGGTGTGGGCAAGGATCGCAGTCGGTTTGCCCTTTGTCGCCTTGGCTTCTCTGAATGCGTCATCCACTTCATTCAGGTTGTGGCCGTCAATTTCGATCACATGCCAGCCGAAAGACTTCCATTTTCCGGCCAGGTCGGCCAAACCTTTCACATTTTCCACATAATCGTCGAGCTGAATTTTGTTCCAGTCGATAATGGCACACACATTGTCTAAACCGTAATGAGGCGTTGTCATTGCCGCTTCCCATACTTGACCCTCTTGCAGCTCTCCGTCACCGATCATTACATAGGAACGTCTGGACTTGCCGTCCAACTTTGCAGCCATCGCAACTCCATTGGCAACTGATAATCCCTGGCCGAGCGAACCGGAGGAAATATCCACCCCAGGACAATGTTCACTGCAAGGATGACCATGCAGACGACCATCTACATTCCTGAATGTCATCAACTCTTCCACAGGGAAAAACCCTTTTTCTGCAAGCACAGAATAATAGACGGGTGTACAATGACCTTTCGAGAGGAAGAAACAATCACGTTCCTCCCATCTTGGATTCTTTGGATCTACATTCATGTGCTCAAAGAACAGCACAGTCAACAATTCTGTCGCAGACAAAGAACCACCCGGATGTCCGCTTCCTGCCTTATGAGTCATCTTAACGATGTGCCGGCGAATCTTTTTTGTAAACTCGGTATAATGCGCCAGTTTTTCCGCGGTAAAAGCCATAAGCTCCTCCTCCTTTTTGGTTTGTACTGAAGTATTGATTTAACGTTTCTTATTAAGAAACATTATTTCTGAATTAGTCCATAAAAAGTATTAGACAGCAGCAACAAGTTCAATTTCCACCAAAGCATCCTTTGGCAAACGAGCCACTTCAATTGTACTGCGAGCCGGACGATGCTCTTTGAAATAACTTCCGTATATTTCATTGAGCTTTGCAAAATCATCCATATTTTTTAGAAATACGGTTGTTTTCACTACTTTGTTCAAACTCGTTCCCGCCGCATCCAAAACCGCTTCCAAATTCGCAAAAACCTGGTGAAGCTGTTCTTCAAAGGTTCCGTCAACAAATGTTCCATCAGGCCGAAACGGAAGTGTTCCTGAAGTGTAGACAAGATTTCCAACCTTAACGGCTTGTGAATAAGGAAGATTCGGTTGCGGCGCTTTATCAGTGCTTATGATTTGCATGATGTTCACATCCTTCTTGATTGGATTTTGTTTCTTAAAAAGAAACAACGTTTCTAATTATCTGCAAAAAAATTGCAGTTCCAGCATATCTTCACTCACTCGAGACACTGCACTGTGACTGATGACGTAAACCTGCAAAGAATGTTTCTTATTAAGAAACGTTATTTCTAATTTTGTTTGATTTAATAATAGCAGTTGCAATAATAAAATTCAACGTATTTTTTTGAGTTCTAGCAAAAATCTGAGATCGTGTAAATTGTTGCTGAAAAATGGATTCATCTCGATGCAACTAGCCGATTCGTCAAACGGCCCAATTTTTCGATCTCAACGGTCACTTCATCGCTGTCTTTTAGCCAAACTCTATGTTCTTCAGGGTATCCTAAAATCACACCACTGAGAGTCCCTGTCAGAATAATATCCCCGGGTTCAATCCTATTCCAATTATTTTTTGCGGTTCAGGCACGCACGGTCCGAACTCTAACGAATCTTCCGGCAAGAAAAGGGAATCTTCGGAATTTGCCTGTTCTGCCAACCTTGCCAACTGTTGTTTTCCTTCTTCTCCTTGTGAAATCATTTCAGCAATATGGAAAGGTATCTGCTGAATTTCAGGGAATTTCCCAGCAGCAGCTTCAACATCCACTATCACTTTATCCGTTTTGCAAGAAGCAGTCGATTATTTCTATAAAAAGCAACCGTAATCATGGCCTCCTCCTTAGTGAAAAGAAAAGAGCATCTAAAGCCGTTTGACCGACTCCATGCTCTTTTCCATTTTGATCACACGCAATTACGATTTAACCGGATCTTTGGCTTCGAAAAGCTCGCCCCAGCCTTTCACTTTTGCCGGATCAACGCCTACCATTTTCAGCGACTGCCACACTACTACGGCAATCGTGTCATAGAATACTTGATTGTAGGTCGCTTCATAATACTGTACCTTGTTGACGGCAGGGAAATTTGTGCAGACAATGCTGATTCCGTCCGCAGGTGAAGTTGCTACAGTTTTGATCATATTTTCAATGCGTTCATGGTCTACCTGACTGAAGGAGCGGTTCACTGTTTGAGCGCATCCTTGCATATTTACAACTTCGACTCCGCAGTGCTCCTTATATTGTTTTGCGATCAATTCATTGATTTCCGGAATATACGGAGTAACAAGATTTAGAGTTTTCACATTCTTTTCCGCAAAGGCGTCCACTTGTGCCAACATCGAAGTTGTAGCCGGGATACCTGTCGCTTTGGTAATCTTTTCGCAAAGTTCCTGGTCTACATCAAAACCCAACCATCCGCCCGATGTTCCGTTCCATGCGATAACGTCTACTTCAGCGTGGGCCAATAATTCAGCCGCGCGAAGCATCGGGTCGAAATCAAATTGTTTCAATGCATCCTGTTCAAGGGAGATCTTAGTAACCTCAAATCTCGAATAATGGCACGTAACCTCTGGTACATCATTTAGCATTCTGGAACAGACAGGTTCCAGGATTGTGTTCGATGAGGGTGTGAGCATTCCAATTTTTTTCGGTTCAGCCATGATTAAAATCCTCCTAACTTAATTTACACTGCCAATCTTTTTATTGTAGTTAATAAGAGATGATGCCGTTGCCAAAAGCAGTCCTGCCGCGACAAACACCATCAAAGCAAGGAAATAAGAGCCTGTTGCAGAAACGATCAGCCCAACATAAATCGGGGTCGTGATCCCGGCAATGTTCCCTGAGAAGTTCATGCATCCGCCAACTGTCCCAACGTGTTCACGCTGGGAGATTGCAGCAGGCACACTCCAATACAAGCCTGCCCAACGGAGGAAGAACAGTGCCATGGAAAGCAGCGAAATAGCCGCAGTTAAGGAACTGGTTTTGGTTAACAGGAAGATGGAAAGAGATGTCATAATCCCTGCAATCGCCAACATTGTGCGCATGACAGTATTAAAGTTGCCGCCTTTTTCCCGCCACTTGTCTGCGATCCATCCTCCGATGATTTCCCCTACGAATCCGCAGCCGAAAATAACCAGAGTAGAGAAGCCCAAACTCTTGATATCGAGATTTTGAGTTTTTGCAAGATAAGACGGTCCCCACGTCATCAAGCCATAAAAAACGGTGTTAAAAGAGAACCATCCTAAACACATGCACCAGAAATTCCGGGCTTTTAAGTACGCTTTCGCACTCACAGAGGCTCCAGCCTGTTTTTTGTGAGCTTCGTATTCTTCCTCAAGAGCTTGCCTGATATATTCTCGTTCCGCTTCATTCATTCTCTTGTTGGTAGCAGGTGTTCCTTTAATGACCCGCCAAGCCAACCAAGCCACTACCAAAGTAAGCAGACCGGCTCCGATCAGGGCTCCGCGCCATCCGCCAAACCATGCCATAAACGCTACAATCACAGGTCCACCGATTGCGGTTCCCAAAGGTGCGCCGCTGTCAAGAATCGTAGCGCCGCGTCCTCTTTCTTTGGACGAGAGCCAAACAGATTGCAGCTTTGCTCCCCCCGGATAAACAGGAGCTTCCGTGATCCCGAGCAACACCCGCAAGAAAATCAAAGCTTTACTGGTGCTTACAAACCCCGTTAAAGTCTGGACAAACCCCCAAGCGAACGCTGCACCGACAACCACCTTGTCTGGTCGGAAACGGTCCGCCAGCCAACCGGATGGGATTTGCATCAAGGCGTATCCCCAGAAGAATGAGCTTAATATGACACCTACAACTGCGGGATCAAAATGTAAGTCCTTACTAATTGCAGGCATCGCAATTGACAAAACGGCCCGGTCCACGTAGTTAATCGTGACCAGAGCAAGCAGCATGAGAAACACTTGCCAACGTACGTTCGTGGGTTTGGATGTAACGAACGGCAAATCCTGTTTTACTGAATCCAAACCAACATTTTCCCCCTTCACCGACATCCTGAACAGCCCCTTTTTTTGATAGTTTCACCGCTTTTCTGAGAATTGATGTTTGAACATCCTGATTTTGAACCCCCTACTTCACCTCCCTCAAGGCAACCACAAATGCAGCACAAATTCAAATTTTCTTAAATCTCTTCCGGTGTAAAAACTCTCCCCGTCCAGGTTTGCCTAGAAAACGCCCTTCCTGTACGAGTTCTTCTCCTCGGGATAATACGTACGTAATCACCCCTTGAACTTTGGTGCCCTCATAGAGGTTATAGTCTGTACTTTGCGATTGAGTGTTCTTGGAAATCACCCTGGAAAGCCGGGGATCGAGAACCACAAGATCCGCATCGCTTCCGATCGCAATGGTTCCTTTTTTGGGATAAAGCCCGAATAATTTGGCCGGGGCCGAACTCGTGATCTCAACAAATTTCTGTAGAGAGATTCTGCCTTCGTGAACTCCAAAATGGTAGATAAGCGAGAAAATATCTTCGATTCCCGGGCAACCGTTCGGAATCTTTGCGAAATTGTCTCTCCCAAGCGCTTTTCCTCCTTCAAACGGAATGGAGGAATGATCCGATGCAACAGTTGAGATGAGACCCGACGCGAGTCCATTCCAAAGCACTGTCTGGTTGCTTTTGTCACGAAGTGGCGGAGAACAAACATACTTGGCACTTTCTTCAAAGGGCTTGGCTAAATAACTGCTGTCAAGAACCAAGTACTGGGGGCAGGTCTCGGCATAGGCTTGAACGCCCCGCTTTTTTGCTTGTTCCACCTGCTGAAGCGCTTCCGCGCAGCTTACATGCACGATATACACTGGTGCGTTCGCCGCTTCCGCAATTGCAAGGGCTCTCCCTGTCGCTTCCGCCTCCAATAAGCAAGGGCGTGTACTCGCATGAAAATAAGGTGTCGTATTGCCTTTTGACAAAGCGTCCGATATCAATTGATCAATCACGTCACCGTTCTCTGCGTGAACATTGGTGATGATACCCGCTTCTCCGGCTGTTTTCATAAGTTTGTACATTTCAACGTCATTCACCATTAAATGATCTTTATAGGCCATGAATAATTTAATGGAAGTTACGCCTTGTTCGGCCAGGTCAGGTACTTCCTCCAGCACCCGTTCATTGCATTCGTTAATAATGGAGTGAAACCCATAGTCGATAAATGACGGCTTCGCCTTTTCCTGCCACTCCCGCAAATTATCAAGAACCGACTGGCCTTTTTTCGGATCGGTAAAGTTGATAATACTTGTGATCCCGCCTGAAGCTGCAGCTTTGGTACCGCTTTCAAAATCGTCAACGGTGCCAGGGAAAGCCAGGTGAGTGTGGACATCGATTCCTCCAGGGAATACATATTGATCGGTTGCCTCAATCACATGATCTCCCTCGACAGGGACAATCCTCTCAGAGATAGCGGTTACAACCCCATTTATAATCTGGATGTCCGCCTTGAATACATCCGCGGAAGTTGCCACAGTTCCATTTCGAATGATCGTTCTCAAACTAAATCCCCCTTTGAATTCGAGATGATATTTTACATCGCTTCATTATACTGTCGTCTGTCGACAGTTTGAGTTAAAAAGGAAGGAAGGCTCACTTGAGGAGTTCCTTCAGATGATTCAAATCATTACTGATATGGTTTGCCATCACGGATCCAGCCTTTTCAGCGTCCCTTTGCTTCATACAATCGAAGATCACCTGATGCTCGTTAAATATGTCCCATTTCCTGTTTTCGCCCTGGATATTAATGAGCATATAGTAGTAAGTTAACGAACGGAGGTCTTGCAGTTGTTTTTGCAAACGGCTGTTTCGACTATATTGAACGATTAAATCATGGAAGCGTGAGTTCAATGAAATAATGGTTTCTTTATTCGGTTCTTCTCCCTGTTCCAGAAGTTTTCTGGTTTCTGAGAGAGTGCTTTCGATTTCGCTCAACTCTTGATTTGTTGCGAGCGTCGTGGTAAGTTTGGCAGCGAGCGATTCAAGAACCATTCGGCATTGGTAAATATCTTCCACATCTTTCATAGTGGGTTTGTAAACTGTGATCCTCGATTTTTCATCGATTATCAACAAACCTTCTTTTTCCAACGCCCGTACGGCTTCCCTAACCGGGCTCCGGCTTACGTTAAATTCTCTTGCGAGTTGGGCTTCGTAGATTCTCTCACCGGGTTGAAAAACTCCTTCAATAATCATTTGTTTGATCGAATTGTAAAGCTGGTCATAATAAGGCATGGGTTTTTCAACAGAATATATATTCATGTATCTCACCTATCATTGTCGTCTGTCGACAGTTTGGTCTGACATCATTATAGCACATACTATATTTTCCGCAACAATTTTTTAATAATTTTTAAAAGAGCGATAAAAGAGGTTCATTGTAAAATGAAATGCAACACATAAATATCACAAAAGCCACGGTAATTCCGTTATGATTA
>NZ_JBHSHC010000029.1:0-64729 GCF_042652925.1 Effusibacillus consociatus | reverse complement strand
TACTAATCGATCGAGGGCTTAATCTAACAAACACCCCAAAAAGTGACGATAAGCTGCGAAGCTTATTCCGGGTACTTTTCGGGTGCCCCGGAAAGTAATCTGGGGAAGTTGATTCCCATGCGCACCTCATATTCGCATCCGGTTTTCAGGGAGCAAACAGGAATAAGGGTGTTTCGGGGACTTAAAGATTCCATCCCGAAAAAAGCAAAATAAGGGTCTGAAAGCCCCTTAAAGTTGCTGAAAGCCTCTTAAAGTGGTTGTTGAAAGTCCTTTGAAGGCTCTGCAAGTCCTGAAGGGTCTGTAATTCCCTGATGAGGTCTGCAAGCCCTTGTGGGTCTGACGGATGGATGGAAGCAAGTCGTACAACA
This sequence comes from Effusibacillus consociatus, assembly GCF_042652925.1. Lineage (NCBI taxonomy): Bacteria > Bacillati > Bacillota > Bacilli > Caryophanales > Alicyclobacillaceae > Effusibacillus > Effusibacillus consociatus. The sequence continues at coordinate 64,361 of NZ_JBHSHC010000029.1, read as the reverse complement.
TCCCTGCATGTCTGGTGACAATGGCGGAGAGGACACACCCGTTCCCATCCCGAACACGGAAGTTAAGCTCTCCAGCGCCGATGGTACTTGGGCACGAGCCCTGGGAGAGTAGGTCGTTGCTAGGCGGTTTTATTTTTTGGTATAATGGAATAGCGTTTACGGAGGGATACCGAAGTGGTCATAACGGGGCGGTCTTGAAAACCGTTAGGGTGCAAGCCCACGGGGGTTCGAATCCCTCTCCCTCCGCCACATGCCAGCGTAGCTCAGCAGGTAGAGCAACTGACTTGTAATCAGTAGGTCGCGGGTTCGATTCCTGTCGCTGGCTCCACATATCAAACACCCTCTTGTGAATCGTTCAGATGTTTCTGAATCGAACATAAGAGGGTGTTTTTTATGATATAATGACCCTGCTGATTCTAGGCGGGATTTGGAGTGAAGAAGATGGCAGACCCGATTGTTATGTACGATGAAATTGAAAAAACGGAAACCCGGTACGTCGGCTTCGTGGGAGAACACGCACGATTTGATTTAATGCTTACTACAACCGCCCACTTTTACGGAAAAAAAGTGGTGACCTGTCTGCAGACAAATCGCACAGCGATTCTTAACCAGAAGGACGCGGCCAATCTAATGTACCTGGCGGAAGCGTTTGCTTTGAAATCGGAAGAAGAAGCCGAAGAATTGTCTGAATTTCTGCTTGCAAATCTGTAAGTCCCGCGCCCCTTTGGTATATGTTGCCGAAGGGGTACTTTTTAAGGGTACTTTTTAACGATCTATCTGGAGGAACAATATGACCGACAATTCGCTACTCAATCAACTGCATACTCTTGGCGTTGATCCCTATATCCTTGATGAACTGCAACGTTTCCGAACGCGGAGACAGCAGAATCTATCCCCGGAAGATCAACTGCTGATCGGGCGAATGGGGTATATCCCTCCCCATGCGTCCGTGCTTGCAGACGCAATCATTGCGCTTTTCTTAGGGAAAAATGTACTTTTAAAGGGACCTACGGGTGCCGGAAAAACAAAGCTGGCGGAGTACCTCTCTTATTTGTTCGGACAACCGCTCCATTCCGTTAATTGCTCTGTCGATTTGGACGCGGAGGCTTTGCTTGGATTTAAAACCTTGGTTCAGGAAAAAGGAAAACCTGTCGTTGAATTCCTGCCAGGCCCGATCATAAAAGCGATGAAAAGCGGTCACTTTCTCTATATCGATGAAATTAACATGGCGAAACCGGAAACACTTCCGATTCTTAACGGGGTTTTTGATTATCGGCGAATGATTACCAATCCGTTCACAGGGGAAGTTGTACGCTCGAAAGAGGGATTCGGGGTCATTACTGCGATTAATGTGGGGTATGTAGGTACGGTTCCTTTGAACGAAGCATTAAAAAATCGGTTTGTGGTGATCGACGTTCCGTATTTGCAGGGAGAGAGGTTAAAACAACTTTTGCGCGACCAATCCCGTTTAAAAGATGAGCGACTGATCGAGCTGTTTGTTCAATTATCCGCCGATTTGCTTGCCCAGGTACAAAATGGTCAACTGCCGGACGAGGCGGCTTCCATTCGGGGATTGTTAGACGCTTGTGATCTGACGGTCTATCTCCCTCCGATGCGGGCTATTCAGAGAGCCATTATTGACAAGCTGGACGATGAGCGTGAACAGGCGGCAGTCCGAAACATCGCCGAAACTTTATTTTAAAGCTAGGTTGTTACGGGGAAGGGAGCTTTACTTGTGGACTCTTTTTTGCGCATGCAGCTTTTGGATTTGGCACGGACCCTTACAAGAAAAGATTCGTTGCAATTGGAGCTTTCTTATCATTCCCATTTTGATTCTGTCAGCAACAAAGTTACAGTAAGCCAATTTTGGAGTGATTTTCCCGAACCGGATCGCGTTTCCGGTTGTAAAAGCGATGTGTATCTCCGAAGTATCGGAAGTGCATGGTTTTCAAGTTCTACTGCAATTGAGGATTTTATGAAAAGAATCGAAACCATCCCGCTTCCGAGTTTTGCGAGACAACTTTTTGCTTTAGGGGAAGATATCCGTTTGGAACAAATCTGTACAAGGGTACGCCCGGGAACCGCCAAAATTTTTGCTGTACGGAAAAGACTGTATAGCGCTTACTTCACGAATCAAATTCGGATGCATGTACGGTCTCAAGATCTTGCAGATGCTTTTTTCTGCGCCGTCTACCTATCGCTCGCGACCGGGATTAACAATGAGCTGCTGCAGGAGCATTTACGTGAGTTGTTAGATCAACTGGAACCTGACCTGGATCGGTTGAAAAACGCGAAGTCAACGGATGAAGTGGCTGATTCTAGTTTGGATGTTATAGAAGCCGTCACCGAGGTCATAAAGAAGGACATGAGCCGTTCCTATTTTTCCATCCAACCGGCTAATGGGGTTATCGAACCTCTCCCCCAGGATGCGGACAGGCAAGATTTTGACGAATCATTGGAACGTTCGAAAAAGCTTGAGAATGAGGAAACGAACGCTTCTGATGAGAACCCGCATACTCAAAAGGAAGAGATGCCTGCCTGGCACCGGGAAACAGGAGAACAACCACAGAACATGCTTCAATTTGAACTGGAACACGGAACACGAACGGATATCGTCGGGGATACAATCCGTGAAACGGACCCGGGGGATCAGGCGTTGGCATTGGTACAAGGTGTCACCCGATTTTCTAGCCGAAATGAGTTTTCAAAAGAAGAGGAACTGAATAAACGATTAGCGGAATTAACCCTGGGCGGACAGGGGAGTCTCGGAATTTTTAATGAGAAGGCACGTCCTGTCTGGAAGACGGCCGAACCAGTAAGCGAGGCTGACTTTACGTACTATCAGCAGATGAAGGAACGAATCGGTCCGCTGCAGCGAAAATTAACCCGAACAATTCAACTCAGTCTGGAACTGAAAAAAACCGCGGCAAGATCCAATCTGCCATACGGTCGCTTAAGCAAAAATCTCGTCCGTGTAGTAACTGACAAAAATCCGCGGCTTTTTTATAAGAAAAGCAATCCCACCAATCGGATTGATGCGGCTTTCGCTCTCCTGGTGGACTGTTCGGCTTCGATGTTTGATAAAATGCAGGGGACACAATTGGGGATCACACTCTTTCACGAGACACTCCGGTATTTACAAATTCCGCATGCCGTAATCGGTTTCTGGGAGGATTCTCAGAATGCGGACCCGAATGACTATCCGAACATTTTTCATGTGATCCTTGATTTTGCTTCTTCATTGTCGGGATCTGCCGGCCCGAAGATTTTGCAATTGGAACCCCAACAGGACAACCGCGATGGATTTGCCATCCGCATCGTGTCAAACTATTTGCGGAATCGATCCGAGAAAAATCGGGTCTTACTCGTATTCTCGGATGGGGAACCGGCAGCTGCCGATTATCATGAAAATGGGATTCTGGACACCTACCAAGCCGTACTGGAGGCCAGACGTCAGTCGATTGATGTCATCGGTGTTTACCTTGCAAATGATGAGGTGTCCGAAGAAGAACGTCAGATGATGCGCAATATCTACGGCCATTCGAGTGTGATTGTACCGCAAGTCGAACAATTGACAGAGCATTTGACACCTGTTCTGCGAAAACTTTTGTTTAAAGGGATCTAGCGTTACAGGAAGCAGAAAACGAGGTCTTATGACCTCGTCCTAAAAAAGTACGTCATATTTTTGTTTCTTCTGTTATATGTTTATACAGTATCGGATCCGTTTTTTTGACGAGTTCGCGAACGCGAGCTCTCTTTTTTTTCTGATCTGTTCCCCTGCAAGAATAAAGTCATTCCCAAGAGTTTGATCTGGACTTTGACGTTGGTATAGGACTTGATAATAAACAGACCGGCCAACAGTAAGAAAGCGATCACGATGGCACCGAATACGATTGAATTTGACATGCCCTCCACACCTCCCCATCTGTTTTTAACTACATTTATAATGGTCCGTACTCTATTTTTATTTCTGAATTTATCGGGATATTACCGATATCTCCCAATACATCAAATTTCTATTTAAATCTTAATCTTTAGTAACAGGATTGTAACAAAAGTTGATAGAAGTAATTCAGGATATCCAAAAATGTATTTTTAAAATGGAGTGCAGGTGAGAGATATGTATGATTTTGCCGTTATCGGCGGGGGGATTGTTAGGCTTTCTACCGCTTTGGCGCTGCATCAGCGGCATCCGAATGCCCGTATGGTGTTGGTGGAAAAAGAAGAGGGTTGGGCCAAACACCAGACAGGACGAAACAGTGGAGTCATTCACTCGGGAATTTATTATAAACCGGGGAGTTTCAAAGCAAAATTTGCTCGGGAAGGTGCGCGTTCCATGATCAGATTCTGAAGAACATGGAATTCAACATGAAATTTGCGGCAAAGTGATTGTGGCAACCCAACCGGAAGAGCTTCCTTTGTTGGGTAACCTTTATGAACGTGGGATCGCCAACGGATTGGAGATTCAAAGGAAGAGGACTTGGAGCCTGCACCATCCGGTGTTCGCGCCTAGGCATTGAAGCCGGATGGCAGCTTGGTCGACGATTTTCATATTGTATCTGCTGATTGATCAATCTCATCCGGTATTTCAAAAGGTGCTGCGCATGAATAGTGGTCTTTGTGGTGAGTTTAAAGGGAGGATCAATTCCAAGTTTTTCAAAACATGTTAGCAGGATGTGGGACAATGAGCGAGCCTTTCAAAAGGGGAGACCGGGTCGAATGGAAAGACTTTGGGGAAGGAACGATTGTAGGTTTGACTGAAACAGGTCATTTGAAAGTTGCATTTTCTGAAACCGAGACGTTCGAACTGACTTGGGACGAGCTTGAAAAAGCACAGTAGGAACCAAGACAAAATGAGCCGGAAGCCGGAAAAGATCGCCCTTTTTTTCTTCTGTTTCAGAGAAGAAGGCGATCTTTTTTCCATCACTGACTAAATCGGTTGAGGACGGCAAAGAAATCCTGCAGAAAATCGTAAAACAATTTTTCGGAAGGGGGAAGCTCGCGGTTGCTTGGAATGATTATACCTACGGTACGGGTAACATTCGGTTCGCTGATCGGGATCTTGACGGTGTCCCTTGGTTTGTTGTCGATAAGCGTGATTTCAGGCAAAAGAGTAACTCCCAATCCGGCAGCCACCAACCCCTTAATGGCATCGATGTCTTCCCCCTCGAAAGATACGTTCGGTTTAAATCCCATCTGTTGGCAGGCCTCCACCACAATGTTTCGAAGAACAAAACCGGGAGGAAAAAGTACAAATGAATCGGTTCGCAACTGATCCAGACGGATGGAAGAACGGTCCGCCAGAACGTGATTCGAAGGAAGCAGGGCTACGATTTTTTCCAAGAAAAAAATCCGCCCTTTGATTTCACTGATGTTTGTTGGCACGGGACCAATAAAAGCGAGATTAATTTCTCCTTTAATAACTGAATCGATTAGATTTTTAAATGAACCCTGACGCAGTTGAAAACCAACGTTCGGATACTTCTCCCGAAATGCCGAGATAACCATCGGGAGTGTGTGTGCCGCCAGACTGGTAGGAAATCCGACTCGAATCGTACCTTTTTCCGGATCGAGGAATTCATCGATTTCCTGCTTTGCTTTTTCGATCTCGTTTATGGCAATTTCCATATGTTCCAGAAAAATTTGCCCCTCCGGAGTCAATCTTACGTTCCGTCCTTCCCTCACAAACAACTGAACCCCCAATTCGGATTCCAGGTTCGCGATCTGTCGGCTGATTGCTGACTGGGCTACGTGTAACGCGTCGGCCGCCTCTGTAAAGTGTTCTCTTTTCGCTACTTCTATAAAATACTTAATCTGTCTTAACTCCATAAAATACCCCTCAATTTCATTCGATCTCACTTTGAGATTGTTTTTATCTAAATTATATATTGTTAATATGGATTATCCAATCTAAAATAAGTAAAAACCCGCAATTCTGCGGTTGTCGTTCGGAATTTCCCGCGTAGAACGCGCATTCCAAATAAAGAGAGAAATCAGCACAAGGAGAGGGTATTATGACTGTAACAAGAATGCCAAGGAAACAAGGGCTTTATGATCCTATATTTGAACATGATGCTTGTGGTATCGGCTTTATCGCCAATCTGAAAGGGAAAGCCTCCCACGAGATTGTGCAGCAAGGGCTTAAAATGCTTTGCCATCTCGAACACCGCGGAGGGCAGGGAAGCGATCCGGAGACCGGTGATGGAGCCGGAATCATGGTTCAAATCCCGCATGAATTTTTCAAAAAGTCCTGCAACGAGCTGAACATTCAGCTGCCTGAAGCCGGAAAATATGGCGTTGGGATGATCTTTTTTCCGCTGGATTCGACTCTGCGGGCCGAATACGAAAAGCAATTGGAAGCGATCATTGAGGACGAAGGTCAAAAACTGTTGGGCTGGCGGACTGTTCCGACTGATGATACCAAGATTGGTAAAACCGCGAAAGCAAGCCAACCGTTTATTCGCCAGGTATTTATTGCGGCAAGCGATAATGTAAAAGACCAAATGGCCTTTGAACGCAAATTATATGTCATTCGCAAGCAAATTGAAAGAGCAGCCGGTCAAAATCTGTATGTTGTCAGCATGTCGACGCGTACGATTGTTTACAAAGGGTTGTTGACCCCGGGGCAGATGGATGCGTTTTATCTGGATTTGCAAAATCCGGAATTTACATCGACTCTTTCCGTTGTGCACTCGCGGTTCAGCACAAACACTTTCCCGACTTGGGAACGGGCTCATCCGTATCGCTATCTGATTCACAATGGAGAAATCAACACCCTTCAAGGCAATATCAACTGGAATCTGGCTCGCGAAAAGATGTTCGAATCCGATGCGTTCGGTGATGATATCAAGAAAGTGCTGCCGATCATCGATATGGAGGGCAGCGATTCGGCGATCTTGGATAACTGCTTTGAGTTTTTCGCTTTATCCGGACGTTCACTCCCTCATGTGGCGATGATGATGATTCCGGAACCATGGGATCAAGACGACCGCATGAGCGATACGAAAAAAGCGTTTTATGAGTACCACAGCTGCTTGATGGAGCCGTGGGACGGACCGACCGCGATCTCTTTTACAGACGGCAAACAAATTGGAGCCATCTTGGATCGCAACGGACTTCGTCCAGCCCGTTATTATGTAACATCCGATGATACCATCATTTTCTCTTCTGAAGTTGGCGTGTTGGAAGTACCAGAAGAAAAAGTGCTCTATAAGGGACGTTTAAGCCCGGGCCGGATGCTGCTGGTGGATCTCGAAGAAGGTTGCATCATTGCTGATGAAGAGATTAAAGAACGAATTGCAAGCGAACAACCGTATCGCGAGTGGCTGGATAACAATCTGGTTTCGGTCGAGAACCTGCCGGAAGCAGAGCAAGCTCCGGAATTGGACAGCAAAACGCTTCTGCAGCTGCAAAAAGCGTTTGGTTATACGCAGGAAGAATTGACCAGGAGTCTGGCGCCGATGGTGACTGAGGGGAAAGACCCGATCGGTTCCATGGGTATCGATACGCCTTTGGCTGTTCTGTCCAACAGACCGCAGCTGTTGTACAACTATTTTAAGCAATCCTTTGCTCAGGTTACAAATCCGCCGATTGACGCGCTACGTGAATCGTGTGTGACTTCCACGCAGACCACGCTTGGGTCGGAAGGCAATTTGCTGAAGCCGGATGCGATGAACTGTCGAAAAATTCGTTTGGATATGCCAATTATTTCAGATGGCGAGCTGGCGAAAATCCGTCAGAATCCGTATCCGGAATTCAAGTCTGCAACTTTGCCCATCTTGTTTAAAGCGCTGAATGGAGAACAGCAGCTTGAATCGGCTCTTGATGAACTGTTTGCAGCAGCGGATCAAGCGATTGAATCAGGACATACGCTTCTGGTCCTTTCCGACCGAGGGGTGAATCAAGAGTGGGCGGCAATTCCGGCACTTCTCGCGGTAAGCGGGCTTCATCATCATTTGGTGCGGCAGGGGACCCGCACAAAGGTAAGTCTGATTGTGGAGTCGGGTGAACCTCGTGACGTCCATCAATTCGCGATGTTGATCGGATATGGTGCCGATGCGATCAATCCTTATTTGGCCATTGCATCTCTGAAAGAAATGACCAAAGGAAACGCTTTGACCAATGTGACACACGAAGAAGCCGTTCGGACTTATATCAAAACAGCAACAGAAGGCGTCGTAAAAGTGATGTCGAAGATGGGGATCTCTACGGTTCAGAGTTACCGTGGTGCACAAATCTTCGAAGCCGTTGGGATTGACCAATCTGTCATCGACCGATATTTTACGCGTACGTCTTCCCAAATCGGTGGAATTCAACTCGATGTGATCGCGAAAGAATCGCTTATGCGTCATGAAAAGGCGTATAGCCCGGACCACATCGAAGAAGCTTTGGAAGCCGGCAGCGATTTTCAATTCCGCCGGGACGGCGAGCATCATGCGTTTAATCCGAAAACGGTTCATGCTCTTCAGAAGGCATGTCGTGAAGGGGATTATGAACAATATAAGCTCTACTCCAAATTGGCTAATGAAGAACAGTCCACTTTCCTGCGGCACTTACTGGATTTCAAATCGGATCGTAGTCCTGTGCTGATTGAAGAGGTGGAATCCGTAGAATCAATTGTTCGTCGCTTTAAAACCGGTGCGATGTCTTTCGGTTCATTGAGTAAAGAAGCACACGAGACGTTGGCAATCGCAATGAACCGCCTTGGCGGCAAGAGCAACAGCGGAGAGGGCGGAGAAGACTCCAAGCGGTTTGTTCCGGATGCAAACGGAGATTTCCGCCGCAGTGCGATCAAACAGGTAGCTTCTGGACGCTTTGGGGTTTCCAGCCATTATCTGGTGAATGCTGATGAGATCCAGATTAAGATGGCTCAAGGAGCAAAACCGGGAGAAGGCGGCCAACTGCCCGGAAACAAAGTGTATCCTTGGATCGCGGAAGTTCGCGGATCAACTCCTGGAGTTGGATTGATTTCACCGCCGCCACACCATGACATTTATTCGATCGAAGATCTTGCACAATTGATTCATGACCTGAAAAATGCTAACCCTAACGCAAGAATCAGTGTGAAGCTGGTGTCGAAAGCAGGAGTTGGAACAATTGCGGCAGGTGTGGCGAAGGGTCTCGCGGATCTGATTGTCATCAGCGGACACGATGGAGGAACCGGTGCTTCTCCGCGCTCCAGTATCAAACATGCCGGTCTTCCTTGGGAATTGGGATTGGCTGAAACCCATCAAACTCTGCTGCTCAACCAGCTGCGCGACCGCGTGGTTCTGGAAACAGACGGTAAAATGATGAGTGGCCGAGACGTAGTATTTGCTGCCCTGCTAGGTGCCGAAGAATACGGATTCGCTACTGCTCCACTCATTTCTGTAGGTTGTGTGATGGCGCGCGTTTGTCATCTCGATACGTGCCCGGTAGGTGTGGCTACTCAAAATCCGGATCTGCGTAAGAAGTTTAAAGGCGATCCGCAGCATGCTGAGAATTTCATGCGCTTCGTAGCACAGGAAGTGCGAGAAATTATGGCTGAGCTGGGCTTCCGAACAATTCAAGAAATGATCGGACGAACCGATGTATTGACAGTCAGTGAGAAGGCGAAATCTCATTGGAAGGCAAAACATCTCGATCTGTCCCCACTTCTGTATCAACCGGAAGTACCGGAAGGAACAGGCAGATTTTATCAACGGCCACAGGATCACAAATTGGATCAGACACTTGACCGTCAACAAATCCTTAAGCTCTGCGAACCGGCTCTTGACAACAAGCAGCCAGTCCAAGCAACCCTTCCGATCTCCAATATCAATCGGGTTACGGGTACAATCCTCGGCAGCGAGGTTACCAAGCGATATGGGGCAGAAGGCCTGCCTGAAGATACGATTCGTCTGCATTTCAAAGGATCGGCCGGTCAGAGCTTTGGAGCGTTCGTTCCGAAAGGCATCACCCTCACATTGGAAGGGGATGCAAATGACTATATCGGAAAAGGTCTCTCCGGAGGGAAAATTGCGGTGTATCCGCCGGAACAGTCCACATTTGTGCCGAAAGAAAATATTATTATCGGTAACGTAGCTTTCTATGGAGCGACTGCAGGCGAGGCTTACATTCGCGGAATTGCCGGTGAACGTTTCTGCGTCCGAAACAGTGGTCTGCATACGGTTGTTGAAGGCGTGGGAGATCATGGATGTGAGTACATGACCGGAGGACGTGTTGTCATCCTCGGTTCCGTCGGCAAAAACTTTGCTGCCGGAATGTCCGGTGGGGTTGCGTATGTGCTCGCTGAGGATGCGAAGAAATTCGCGGAACTCTGCAACCAGGAAATGGTACTGCTGGAAACGTTAAGCGATGAGCAGGAATTAGCAGAAGTGAAGCTCCTGATTGAAAAACACGTTCAATACACCTCCAGCCAGCATGCGCAAGAAATTCTGGACCAATGGGATGTCATGGCCACGAAGTTTGTAAAAGTCATTCCGAAAGACTACAAACGGATGCTGGAATCGATTGAACAAATGGAAAAATCGGGACTCAGTCGAGAAGAAGCGGTTATGGCCTCTTTTAACTTGAATAAAGAGAAAGGTGTCAAGAAAGACACCGGCAAGAAAGATCCGCAACCAATTCTTTCTTAAAAGAGATAAACAGGAAAATGATAGGAGTGTGAAGAGGCCACCATTTTGGTGGCCTGTTCTTTTCTGTCACCCACACACCTTTCCGCGATTTCCTACATAGATTACTCGGAGAATGGAGACGCGTGTTAGGAAGTGATCAGATGGCAAACCCTAAACGGCGCCCTGAGATGGGGAAGTGGGGATGGTGGAAGTTTTTTACGACAGACCGCTTCTTCCTTTCTTATTTGCCCCCCGACTGCAGTATTAACTGCCTCGTCTCTTAAAAAGTTTGTGACGAAGTATAAAGCGGCCTATATCAAGCCGAATGGCAAACACCGCGGTGAGGGAATCATTAAGGTTTGGAAAACGTCCGCTGGCTACGCGTTTGTTAGGGAGCAGGGGGAACCTCTCGTGTTTTCATCATTGGTATCCCTATATCGAACGATTCGAAAGGAAACTCCGAAAACGAAATATGTCATCCAAAAGGCAATTGATCTTGCCGAGGTCGAGGGACGTCCTCACGACTTCCGGATCATGATGATGAGAGACACACAGCGGCAATGGAGATACGTTGGAATGTTAGCGAGGGTAGCTCACAAGGACTGTGTGATCACGAATGCGAAACGGGAACACGGAAAAGTTATCAACGCAGAGACTGCTCTAAAACAGTCTTTTGAAGACGCGGATGTGGAGAAACTAAAACAACAAATGATTCAATTGAGTTATCAGATTTGCAGGAGATTGGATCATTACCAGTATTATTGGAAAGCTGGCGTGGATCTCGCCTTTGATAAAAAGGGAAAATTGTGGATGATCGAAGCCAACACATGGCCCGGAGTCACTGCTTTCAGAAAACTGCCGGATCAATCGACGTACAGGAAGATTCGGGCAATGGCTGCAGCTTATCGCAGGAGGCGTCGAGTGAAGATACCAAGTAAGGCCCTTCCTTGAGAAGGGCCTTACTTCTTGAAATTTTCGAAAGAAAGCCCTATTATAGAAATGGACCGAATGGTCTTGAATTTTAATTGAAATTGATCAAACATAAATCAAAGAGGAAATGGACAATGCGCAAAGGTGAACGAACAAGAGTGATGATTCTGGAAAAGGCAGCAGGTTTGCTCAATCGACAAGGTTACTTGTCCACTCCTATCTCTGAAATCATGCAGGAGACTGGTTTGGAAAAAGGCGGAATTTATAATCATTTTACCAGCAAAGAAGAACTTGCCATTCAGGCTTTTCATCATTCGGTCAATACGATGAGGCAGCACTTCGCCAAAGCTTATCAAAATAAGACAAGCTCTGTAGATCGCTTATTTGCTGTTATGGACGTGTTTCGTGAACTAGGTGACAATCCTCCACTTCCCGGTGGGTGTCCACTAATGAATGCGGCCATTGAGTCAGATGATGCACACCCTGTTTTATCGAGTGAGGTTCGCCAAGCAATGGCTCAACTTTACAATATGATGAAAAAAACAGTGTTGCAGGGAATTCAAGAAAAGGAACTATCGGATAAGGCGGATGCAGACGCTGTTGCTACTGTACTCATTTCCACTTTAGAAGGCGCCTTGATGATGACTAAGCTCTATAAGGATTCGATCTATATGGAACGGGCAATTGACCACCTGAAGACGTATATTGAATCGTTGCGAGTACCAGTATGACTCTCCGTGGGGAAATCGCTCACGGAGCGTAAAATTTCGCGAGCCGGATAAATAAACCTTATCAGGAATTAGAAACCGGTTCTTTTGGGGAAGTTATGAGTAACCTGACAAGGAGGCGTTTTGATGAAACTGAAGGAACTCATGACAGACAATGTTCATTGCTGCAGTCCAAGGGATACGGTCTCTGAAGCTGCCAAAATGATGCGGGGCATAAACGTAGGCATTATTCCGGTATGTGAAGGGGAGCAATTAATCGGAGTCATTACAGACCGTGACATTGTTCTTAATGTTGTCGCGGAAGGAAAAGACGCCAACCGGGTTCTGATCGAAAACTGTATGTCGAGTACTGTGGTAACGAGCCATCCCGAAATGGATGCTCATGAAGCTGCAGAATTGATGTCCGAGCATCAAGTTCGGAGACTGCCGGTTGTGGAGAAGGGACAACTCGTTGGCATTGTTTCGATCGGGGACCTCGCCACTGTAGGGATTCACGAAAATGAGGCCGGTCGCGCACTGTCCGAAATTTCAGTTCCCAGCCGTCCTCACTAAGAGAATGCCACTCACTCAAAAAATTTCTAAAAGAAACCCCTTGAAGTTTTAGCTCCAAGGGGTTTTGTTGTTTGTCTGCGGCTTACTGAACATGGATTTTGCGCTGGTTTTTCCGCTGCAGTTGCAGCTTATAGCCTTGAACGGAATAGGCGACTGTTTTGTCCTTGTTCAACTCCTGCACATACGCATGAACCTTCGCGAGTTGATCCTCAGATAGGTATTCCAAAGCTTGTCGAACATCCTGATATTTCATATTTATTCCCTCCTCAGTATCATATATAGCGTCATTTATTCCTCCGAAGCGTGTAAGATTTTCAAACTCCTGATGTCGCATTTTCATTTAATTGTTCCCATTCCGATTCTTGGACATTCACCATCCTTCGGGCAATCTCCGAAAAGTTTCATATTATATATCAAACTTTGAAAGCGGGGAGGCATCCAGGATGATTAAAGAGATCTTTAAGTACGAAGAATTAAAAGATGCTCAATCTGTTGTGCTCGTCTTCTACACTCCCAAGTGTTCTCCGTGCCAGGTTTTGTTGAATGAGGCAGAGCAAATTGAGCCAACCGGATTCGAAATTTTAAAAGTAAATGCAGAAAAGGCGAACGATCTGGTTTACAAATTTAGTATTTGGGTAGTCCCAACATTGATTGTCTTGAAAAACGGGAAAGAAGTAGGACGGATGCTCGGGGCAAGATCGAAGACTGAACTCGAAGAATTGATCCTAACAAAATTGTAAACGATATGGTACTATATTGTATATTGTAAATAATCTGTAGAAATGCCGTTGGTAAGGAGTTGACCCAATGAGTCTTGCAAAAAAACTTCAGTTGAAAACGGCGGATTCGATTTTAGTTGTAAATGCACCGTTTGAAATTCCGAAACAATAGGCGTTCCAGAAGGAATCGTAATAAAAGAGAATCTGAATGAATCTTATGATTTTGTGCATCTCTTTGTCAATAATAAAGATGAGCTCCAAAATCAAAACCGATATCAATCGGGATAAACTGTGGCAACTTGTGGATGGTACCGCCGGATACCGGCCCGTATCTCAAATTTCTATTGACGAGACCTGGTCAGCGTTACGTTTTCGGGAGAGCGATAAAGTAAACAGCAAGAAAAAATAACGGACAAAGACCCTGCGAGTAAAGTGCAGGGTCTTTGTCCGTTTAAAATGGAGTGTGTTAGATTCCGGTTCTTAAATCTTGTCACGTGTTCCATGTGACAAGAGTATGAGATCTTTGACTATGACTTGGACCCGGCAGCTACTATAATGAAAGCGTAATCATTTTTCTCTTCTTCGCTGAAAAGGAAAAGGGGGTCAAGGAATTTGAGTGAACCAAACATCACACCGGGTTCAAAAGTCTATCAACTTTTCAACTATGAGACGGTAGTTGTGGAAGGTAAAGAAGAGCGATTTATCATTACAATCAAAAAAGAGCCTCTTCCTTCTTCGGATTCAGGGCCCCGGGCCGAATGCGGATAATACGCATCGGTCCTTTTCTTTTCTGCGAAAAAACAAACCATTGAGGAAATTAAAGGGGGCAATCTGGTGAAAAAACAAACATTGATGAAAACGACCAGCTTAACTTTGGCAGGATCTCTTTTTCTGGCTGCATGCTCTTCCCAAACCACCCAAAACAACTCGAATAATCAAGGCGCTAAGGTGAATCCGGATAAGCTGGTGGACGCTCCGTTTGATGGGTGGGTAGAGGGGCTTCCTAAGATTCAGGCACCCGAAGGATTCGACTGGAAACAGTATGCAGGTACCGAGCTGACATTGATTTCCGAAAACACCCCACCGTCTTCGGCTCTTGCAGCCAACATCAAAAAATTTGAAGACGTAACCGGAATCAAAGTAAAGATCGAACAGAGTGATTTGAGTGTAGTAGTTGAAAAAGTCGGTCTTGACTTTAATGCGAAATCAGCGAAGAACCACATCGTTTACGCGGATCCGTATCAAATTCTGGCAAAGAATTCGACCCATTTTTTGGATTTGAACAAATTCAATAACGATCCGACTCTGCCGCATGTTCCTGGCGGTATGCAGGATTTCATCGAAAGCCAGCTGCAAGTGGATGGTTATATGGGAAGCAAGGACAAACTGTACACGCTTCCGTATGATGCTCCTACCATGGTTCTGGCATATCGAAAAGATGTAATTGAAAAGTATAAAGATCTCTTTATGAAAGAAAAAGGTTTTGATTGGACACCGGGACCAAACTTAACCTGGGAACAATACTATGAAATGGCAAAATGGATCAATGAAAAAGTGAAAGCCGGCGTGATTACGGAAGTCAAATACGGCACCGGTCACCAGGCGAAGCAATACGATTCCCTGATGTGTGACTTCAGCAACATTCTGGCCGCGTACGGTGGGGATTATTTTCAAGCCGAAAATCTTGGAAGCGTGGGAACGACCAAACCGGGTAAATCCTTGTTAACATCCCCTGAAGCGATTGAAGCTGCGAAGTTCTATCAAAAGCTGCTGAAAGAGGCTGCTCCGGGAAGTACCTCATGGGATTGGTCCGGTCTTGCAGAAGCATTTGCAGCGGGAGATATCGCACTGGCGCCTGAGTGGCATGAATTCTCCTCGATGTTCGAGAACCCTGAAAAATCGAAGGTTGCAGGTAAAGTAGGATGGGCGGTTCTTCCGAAAGGTCCAAAACGCAGTGCCCACATTTACGGGGGTACAGGCGTGGGAATTAGCAAATATGCAACTGAGAAAGAACAAAAAGCAGCCTGGTTGTTCCTGGTGTGGTCGACTTCTCCACAAGCTCAGTACATGATTTTGAAGTCGAAAGATGGCGGATCCACTCCGACTCGCCATTCCGTATACGGCTTGCCGGATGTAAAGAAGGGAATGGAACCGGGAACTGCTGAATCCAAACAAATGCCAAATCTTCTTGCTATGAAAGCGACTCTGGAAGCTTGGAAAACGGAAAACGTCTACATGCGTCCGAAGATCCCGCAATGGCCGCAAGTTGATACATTTGTCTTCACCGAGCTTTCGAAAATGTTGGCCGGCAAACAATCTCCGGAAGACACAATGAAGGAGATTGCCAAGAAGAGCGACGACGCAACCGGTAACTAACGGAAAATCGTCTTCCGAACATAACCGATGATGGGATGGGTGCACAAGGTTGGAATCGTTCCTTCCATACTTGTGCATCCGTTTCAAAAAAACATGAATCGAAAGGAGCGATGTCAATGAGCGCGAATCCGAACATCTTTGACAGCAAGCCGGATGTGTACACGAAGACATCGGCCGCTGCAACACGAAAATTTGGAAATCGCCGGAATAAAACTGAGTTTTGGATGCTCTTGCCGTCCATGATTATACTCGCGATCATTAGCATTTTTCCTTTCATCTACCTTATCTATGCCAGCTTTATGGATTACGCTTTATCAATTGATGAGCCTGCTTTCAATAACATACAAAACTGGCTTCGCGTTTTCAAAAGCGAAACATTCTGGGGTTCATGGGGTAGAACAGGAATATTTGCGATGAGCGGATTGGCGTTAGAACTTCTCCTTGGTGTAGGACTCGCTTTACTGATTTACTACCTTCCCAAGGGGAGAAACCTGATCGTTACGCTTTGGATGCTTCCGTTATTTGTAGCTCCTGTTGTGACGGGACTTTTGGGAAGATTTATGCTCAATTCTACTTACGGACTTTATGCATGGTTTTTGCAGTTGCTAGGAATCAATACCGAAATATTCGGCAATGTCTCCACGGCCATGCCGGCCATTATTCTGATGGATGTTTGGGAGTGGACTCCTTTAATAACGATTATAGTGTTGGCAGGTCTGCAGTCGATGCCGGAAGAGCCGCTTGAAGCGGCGGAAGTGGATGGGGCCGATTTTTTGCAAAAATTGCGCTACATCATTTTACCTTTGGTTTACCAGACCATTTTAGTCGCGCTTCTGATTCGGTCAATGGATATTCTTCGATTTGTGGACACGATCAAGATTACGACCGAGGGCGGACCTGCAGATTCTACGAAAACAATCGGGTACTACCTGCTTGAAGTGGCATTCCGTTTTCAAGATTTCGGAACGGCGGCAGCACTTGGTTTAACCATGTTATTTGTAACCATCTGGTTGGGCAAGGCGTTCGTGAAATTAATGACGAAGGGAGAATCGTAAATGGCCGCAAAACGTCACCTGAAAAAGACAGCCGGATCTGTCGTTCTCTACAGTCTTGTGGGTATTGCATTGATCTGGGCGCTTCTCCCGATCGTTTGGATGATCCTATCATCACTTAAAACGGAAGCCGGAATGTTTTCCATGCCGCCGAAGTTTGTGTTTACACCTACGTTTGACACCTATGCACAGATGTTTTCCGACAGGGGCAATTTTTCCGGTTTTCTGGCAAACAGCATGATTGCTTCTGTTTTGTCGACCCTGATTTCTCTCGTACTTGGGACACTCGGCGGATTTGCACTCGCCCGGGGGAACTTCAAGAAAGAAAAACAAATTTCGTTCTGGATTATCAGCACCCGGATGGCCCCGATTGCGGCGGTGATTTTACCCCTTTACCTGATGTTCGCCAAGCTGGGTTTAATTGGAACCATGGCCGGATTGATTTTTGCTTACACAACATTTAACTTGCCGTTTGCGCTCTGGATGATGATGACGTTCTTTAAAGAGATTCCGATCGCGCTTGAGGAAGCAGCCATGATTGACGGATGCAGCAAATTTCAGGCTTTCTGGCGGATCGCGCTTCCTCCAGCGGCACCAGGCCTTGTCGCGACTGGAATCCTTTGCTTGATGTTCTCATGGAACGATTTTGCGTTTGCTTCTGTTTTTTCAGGTAACGGAACGCAAACCGTACCGGTAGCTGCTTCCCTGTTGATCACACAGCAAGGGATAGCTTGGGGGCAGGCAATGGCCACAGGTACAGTAATTATCACACCCATGTTGATTGCCGGGTTGGCAGTGCGCAAGTACTTGGTTCGCGGTTTATCAATGGGTGCAGTGAAATAGGTGGATGACAAAAAGAGGAGGCAGGCAAAATGAGCACTCTGCAAACAAATGAATCGGCAGCACAAATCACCGATCTGCCAAGCAAAATGAAAGCGGCGGTGATGAAGGCACCGTTCGTCATTGCAATCGAAGAAGTTCCCGTTCCGGAGGTAGGGCCTGAAGAGGTGCTTGTAAAAGTGATGGCGGTCGGAGTGTGCGGTTCGGATATCCATTATTACGAACACGGACGGATTGGCCGGTATGTGGTCGAGAAGCCGATCATACTCGGGCATGAGTGTTCGGGTATTGTGGCAGCTGTCGGTCAGAATGTGACCCGATTCAAGATTGGGGATCGGGTAGCTGTTGAACCGGGTGTCACATGCGGACGCTGCGATGCATGTAAGAAAGGGCGCTACAACCTTTGTCCGGATGTCCAATTTTTGGCGACCCCGCCCGTCGACGGAGCGTTTGTCCAATATATCAAGCATCGCGAAGACTTTTTGTTTCCGATCCCTGATCATCTTTCCTTCGAAGAAGCCGCGCTGAATGAACCTTTCTCCGTTGGTATACATGCAGCAAAACGTGCAGGTGTGCAGCCCGGATCGATCGTAGCCATTATGGGAATGGGACCGGTTGGACTGATGGCTGTAGTGGCTGTTAAAGCGTTTGGGGCCCGTCAAATTATTGTGACAGACTTGGAACCGATCCGACTGGAAGCGGCAAAAAAACTGGGAGCCACTCACGTAATCAAAGTACGAGATGTGGATCCGGTCGAAGAGGTTAAGCGATTAACAGCTGGTATTGGTGTGGATGTCGCGTTTGAAACGGCAGGAAACCCAAAGGCTTTGCAATCCGCTTTGGCATCCGTTCGAAGAGGCGGAAAACTGTCGATTGTCGGACTTCCTCCACAAGACGAGATTCCGTTGAGCGTCCCTATGATCGCTGATAATGAGATCGACATTTATGGAATCTTCCGCTATGCGAACACTTATCCGCAGGGAATCGCCTTCTTGGCATCCGGTCTTTCGGACGTCAAGACTTTAATCACGGACAGATATTCTCTCGAGCAGACTCATGAAGCTTTGGAACGGGCTCGCACGAACAAAAGCGGAAGTTTGAAAGTGATGGTTTACCCGAACGGACTATAGAAATAGGAGGGAACAGTTGTGGCACAGACACTGACTGGAGTAGAAACGATGAAGGCCGCTTTTTACAAAGATCCTCACAAGATGAGCGTTGAAGAAATTCCCTATCCCGAGCCGGGGCCGGGAGAAGTCACAGTGAAAGTGGCCTGCTGCGGAATCTGTGGAACGGATTACCATATTCTCGAAGGCGATTTTATCTCTCCGTATCCTCTGATTGGCGGACACGAGTTTTCCGGGACCGTTCACTCCATTGGAGAAGGAGTATCGGGATGGTCAGGCGGTGAGCGGGTTGCGGTGGACCCGTCTGTCTATTGCGGTGAATGCTACCACTGCCGAAACAACCAGTTTAACCACTGCAAAAACTGGAACGCAATCGGTGTAACGCTAAACGGAGCATTTGCGGAATATGTTAAAGTTCCCGCGAAAAACTTGTACCGGCTGCCTGATCATGTATCGTTTGAGGAAGGGGCACTGATTGAACCGTTATCCTGTGTCGCTTACGGACTGAACCGGGTAGAAGCCAGGTTCGGTGAGAAAGCGGTGATCTTTGGAGGGGGCCCGATGGGGCTCATGCTGCTGCAGGCAATCAAGACGAGCGGGGTATCGGAAGTGATTCTCGTCGATATTGCAGAACAAAAGCTGGAACTGGCACGGCAATTTGGAGCGACCGCCGTTTATCGAAATGATGAGTCCTTGGATTCACATATTGGCCCTGGAAAATACCCGAACGGTTTTGATATTGTGGTGGATGCCACAGGCATACCGAAAGTGATTGAAGGGATGTTCCGTTTTGCCGGTCCCCGCGCCCGAATTCTGCAGTTTGGGGTGGCACCCCGGGATTCAAAAATTTCAATCAATCCGTTTGATATCTATCATAAAGACTGGAAGTACCTTGGATCTATGGCACTGATGTTCAACTTCTACCAGGCATTTTTCGCCATTGAACAAAAGCGGGTAGACATCGGATCGTTGGTGACCCGGAAAATAGGACTGGACGAGTTTGCCGTTTACATGGCATCTCCAAAAGATCCCAAGGATTGCAAGGTACTGGTCTATCCCGGCCGCTAACCGGACGGTTGAGCAATCGCAGGAAGAAAAAGGGGCAGGAAGGTACGGGCTAAAGCCTAACACTTCTCCTGTCTTTCTATTAGGAGGTTCAAAATGATTGTCTGTCTCGGAGAGGCCCTAATCGATATGATTGCGATGGAATCGGGCAAGTCGTTGGAAGAAACGGAACGGTTTGAAGTGCGGCCGGGAGGGGCACCCGCCAATGTAGCTGTGGCGGTTGCCCGGTTAGGAGGACGGTCCGCATTCATTGGAAAAGTAGGCCAGGACAGCTTCGGCCGGAAACTTCAATCGGTGATGGCCGGATACGGAGTAAACATCGGCGGGATGGTCGAAACAGACACGGCAAAGACTGCCTTGGCATTCGTTTCTTTGCGCAAGGATGGGGAGCGAGAGTTCAGTTTCTACAGGGATCCCGGGGCAGACATGCTGCTTCAGCCGGATGAAGTCAATGAACAGTTACTTGAGGAGGCCGCCGTATTTCATTTCGGTTCGATCAGTTTAGCTAGTGAACCGTCACGTTCCGCGACGATCCATGCATTAGAAGCAGCGAAGAAATCGAACGCGCTGATTTGTTACGATCCAAATTGGCGACCCTCACTGTGGCCCGGTCAGGAGGAAGCAAAAAAACGAATTCTATCCGTTGTTCAGAGTGTGGATCTCCTGAAGGTGAATCGGGAGGAACTGTTATTTTTGACCGGAAGAGAAGGATTGTCAGAAGCTGTCGAATTGTTTCACGAAATGGGAGTCCCGATGGTGCTGGTCACATTGGATCGGAAAGGCTGCTTTTATTCCTATTCCAATGGGAAGATCCGATACTCCGGCCAGGTCGAAGGAATTCCCGTGGAGGCTGTAGATACCACAGGGGCCGGTGATACGTTCGTTGGAGCGTTCCTTACCCGGTGGACAGAACAGAATCTGAACCTCGCCCATATTGAACAGGAAGAAATAGAGGAGACAATCCGATTCAGTGTTCAAGCAAGCTCGATCACAGTAACCAGGCGCGGTGCTATGGCCGCTATGCCGGATCGCAGGGAAGTGGAGGAAGCGACACTATGAGAATCAAATTTGTCGACTCGGTTTTATGAATAAACAAAAGGTTGTTAAACAGCAAATGTTGGAAGAATTGGCTTCTGTTTTCTATTCTATCGGCGACGCGGAGATTGAGGGTTTGGTAAATGAAATTGTCCGGGCGAAAAAAGTGTTTATTTATGGGCTGGGGCGCGAGCGATTGATGATGGAGATGGTTGTCATCTTGCTGAAGGAAAAGTTGAATCAAACGGAAGCGAATATGGAAAAACGACATACCAATCTGGAATAGGAGATGAGGTTTTGAGCCGGGAACTGTTAGTAGGGATCGACATTGGCACTCAGGGAACGAAAGCGATCGCAATTGACTTGGCGGGCGTGATTCAGGGAACCGGATACAGTTCTTATCAGTTCGAAGTTCCACAACCTGGCTGGTCGGAACAGCATCCCGATTTGTGGTGGAATGGGGTCATTGACGCTTTGACCCAGCTTTGGGAAAAAGGGATCCGGCCGCAGGATGTCCAGGGGATTGGAGCAGCGGGACAGATGCATAGTTCGGTGCTTTTGAGTGAGAAAAAAGAGGTTCTGGGGACCGCAATCCTCTGGAATGATGTCCGAACGGCGGTGGAGTGCCGGGAGATCGAATCCCTCGTGGGAGAAAAACGAATTTATGACATTACCCGGAACTCCGTTCTGCCGGGTTTTACAGCTCCGAAACTGCTTTGGATTCGAAAACATCAACCGGAAAGATATGAACGGATTCGCCATGTGCTGCTCCCAAAAGACTATATTGTTTTCAGATTAAGCGGTGAACTGTCGGGGGACGTATCTGATGCAAGCGGTACTGGTCTTTTCAACGTTGCTGATCGACAATGGGCCGATGACGTGATCCGGGAACTTGGAATTCCCCGTACATGGATGCCGGAAGTACATGAAAGTTCCACCGTAGTAGGGTATGTGACCGGTGAGGCAGCAAAAGTCACTGGGCTGAAAAAAGGAACACCCATCGTCGCCGGAGCTGGAGACAATGCGGCAGCAGCACTCGGAAACGGGATTTTTAAAGAAGGAACAGGTCTTGTCAGTGTAGGGACATCAGGGATTGTTCTTATGCCGCTGCAGCGGATTCCGGATGTTTCAGACATGGACCCGGATTTAAAGACGCTTCATATGTTTTGCCACTGTTTGCCAGACACCTGGCACGCGATGGGGGTTACTCTCTCGGCCGGAATGTCGCTTCGCTGGCTTAGGGACTCTTTTAAATTTGCTTCTTATGATCAGATGCTGGCAGGTACGGCTGAGATTGCACCAGGGGCCGAAGACTTGTTCTTTCTCCCCTACCTGAACGGAGAGCGTACTCCACATAATGATCCTAATGCGCGGGGAGTTTTTTTCGGTATGCATTTTGGCCACACGATGGAGCACTTTGTCAGGGCAGTGCTGGAGGGGGTGGCCTACAGCTTGCGTGACTGCCTTGAACTTATCAAGCGGCTGCAACCTCATTCGGAAATTAAAGAAATGTTCTTGACGGGAGGAGCAGTTAAAAGCCCTGAATGGAGTCAAATTCTTGCAGATGTCTTAACCTGCCGGTTAATCGGCTATGAAGAGCGGGAGGGTCCTGCTTTCGGGGCCGCTCTGCTTGCCGGGCTTGGCACAGGGATCTGGAAACAACCGCAGGAACTTCCCGGTCAATCTGGAGTGCCCCGGATTACGGAAGTGAATAGTGAAATCGCGGATCGGTATGATCGACTTTATCCCATCTACCGGGACCTCTACCCGTCGTTGCGACCGGTTTTCCAGACATTACATGCACGGAAATAGCAAGTTCGGTAGTATTTTTGTAGGAGAGCGGGAGAAATTTGGCGAAATAGATAAGCGTCATAGGATCGGTTTTTTGCAAATTACGAACAGGAGGGAACAAAGTGAAGGAACAACCGGCTATGAACTCCCGTCAAAAAGAGTTGCTTCGAACACTGTTGTTCGCCCCGGGTCCCGTTTTACTGCAAGAACTTGCAAATTCGGTTAAAGTCAGCATACGTACGGTCCAAAGGGAAATGGATGCTCTGGAATCGATTCTTCGACAATATGGGCTGGATCTGATAAAAAAAGCCGGATCCGGTCTTCAAATAAGCGGCACTGACCAGGATAAATACCGGCTTCAGGAGTCTTTGTCCGCTCCAGAGGAAGCTCCGGTATATACACCGGAGGAACGCCAACAGGGGTTGATACGTGATCTGCTTCTGTCACGAGAACCGGTTAAACTCTATGTATTCAGCAGAAAGTATGGGGTTACGGAAGCAACCATCAGCCATGATATGGACAGAATTGAGGGTTGGTTTAAAAATTTCGGTGTTCAACTGATTCGCAAACCCGGATTGGGCATCTACCTCGAAGGTACTGAACAACAGCTTAGAATGGCCGCTTCGAATGTCCTTAAACAAGGCATTACAGTAGAAGAGTGGCTGGAATTGTTTTCCTTATCCAATAGCGAAGACGGAATTTCATTCCCCCCCAATCATTTAAAAGAATTGGTTCGCAACCGCCTTTTGGAGTTCGTTCAGGTACCGGATATCCTTTCCGTTGAAAAGGCTGTCCGAGAAGTGATTCATCCAAAGGCGGACATTCAACTGACAGACAGGGAATATGTCAATCTGGTCGTACACCTTACGCTTGCGGTCGAAAGGGTGAGGCACGGCGAGTTGATTGAGGATAAGACATTTGATCCGCTGCCTGTCACGGAGACGAAAGAGTACGTAATGGCCCAACGGATTTCAGAGCTGTTGGAACAATATTTGAACATTTCGATCCCTGCTGTCGAAGTCGGTTATATCGCTTTGCATCTGCAAGGTGTTCGATGGAATCCTTATTCCTCCACGCAGTTGAACAATGATCCGGATGGACTGTTTTGGATGGATCTGGCCCAAAGCCTTGTGCGGGCGGCAGAACATCATTTGGGGGAGCGTCTGTCAGAAGATGAGGCGCTCTTAGAAGGACTCATCACCCATCTCGTGCCTGCCGTCAACCGAATCCAATTGGGGTTGCAGATTCATAACCCGATGCTGGATCAGATAAAAGAAAACTATTCCGAAGTGTTTGCGGCATGCAGGGAAGCGGCCGCCTATTTATCCCGCAAGACCGGTCATCGAATTCCCGAAGCGGAGGTCGGATATTTATCGATGCATGTAGGAGCGGCACTGCTGAGAAAGAAAGATGCGACCAACCGAAACTATAGCGCGATTGTTGTTTGTGCCAGCGGAATTGGAACCTCCCAATTTCTGGTCTCCCGATTAAAGAAAGAACTGCCTAACATCGAGATCAAAGCGGTAGTGTCAGTTTCAGGAATTAAGGATTGGTTGGAGTCTCATCATCCGATCGACTTGATTATTTCAACGGTGACTTTACCGTCCATGCCTTCCGAAAGGGTAGTGATCGTGACACCTTTTATCAATAATAAGGATCTGGCAATGATCAGGAATGTGATGGAACGGATTTCTTCCCCCCATGCCCAAGAATCTCAAGATAACCGTCCCTCATCCGTTATGCTTTCTGTTGCGAGATATGGAGAGGCTATGGTGCAAATCCTTCGCAATTTGGAGATAGCAGAGGAAGTCCGACCGGGATCGGAATTATTATTGACGTTGGTGGAAACGGTTAAAAAATCCGCGGCTGTGTCCGATGTCGAATCCCTGATTCGGGATCTGGAACAACGGGAGCGGTTGGGCAGTTTTATACTGGATGAATTGGCGATGGTTCACGCGAAAACAACGGGTGTAAAGGAATTGCTGACGGCTGTATTTCGTCTCCAGGCTCCTGTCCCATGGAAGGGAGCCGATGGACAATCCCAGCCGGTCCGAACGTTTCTGTTACTGGCAGCACCATTGACAGCCCCGAAAGAACACTTGGAGATGATCAGCGATATCAGTGCGGCACTGGTTGAGGAGCCATTTGTCGATGCCCTTGGCACAGCACCTGCAGAAGAACTTAGGAACATCTTGGAAGAGATCTTATCCGCCGGCTATTTTGACAAAACCGAACGGATTCTGAAGGACCAGTGATTCACATGAACAAGGTTGGTCGATTGCTCAGCGCCATTGTATTTCAAAATATTGCCGCCTTGATTGCCGTAGGGATTATCAGATCGTTGTTCGGAGTATACGGGTGGTGGCCGGACGATCGGATTTATCTTTTGGTTGATCCAATGCTGAACATTTTAATTCCCGTGCTGTTAGGGTACACAGGCGGCCGCTTGCTGGGCGGGCAGAGGGGTGCAGTCGTAGCTTCCGTTGTGACGCTTGGCTTGGTGCTTGCCAGTTCGGTCCCGATGATTATTGGTGCGATGATTGTTGGTCCCCTAACAGGCTGGCTGATGGGACGTCTTGACAAAACATTGGAGAATCGGCTGCCTGTGGGATTCGAATTAATGGTGGCCAATTTGTTGGCTGCTGTTTTGGCAGTAGTTTTGACGGTGGTTTGCTTTACCTATGTAGGTCAAACTTTATCGGCAGGAATCAAATGGCTCAATACTTTAATGGAAGAAGTGATTCATTCAGGTTGGCTGCCGCTGGCTGCTGTGTTTATTGAACCAGGCAAAGTTCTATTTTTTAATAATGTGATGAATCATGGAATTCTAGGGCCATTGGGAATCCAGCAAGCAAAAGATCTTGGAAAATCCATTTTCTTCTTGCTGGAGAGCAATCCTGGACCGGGTCTTGGCATGCTGCTTGCGTATCTGCTTAAGACACGCGGGGAGCAGCGGAAGGCGGTCAAAGTCTCAATTGTGATTCACTCTCTGGGAGGAATCCATGAGGTTTATTTTCCTTATGTATTGATGAATCCGGTTTTGTTCCTGTCGGTAATTGCCGGTGGAATCACCGGAGTTGCCGTTTTTCAGCATCTCGACGCGGGTGTCGTTGCTACTCCCTCGCCAGGAAGCATTTTCTTTTTGATTGCGCTAGCGCCGCGGGATGATATTTTAGCTGTTCTTTGCGGAGTCATTCTGTCTGCGGCAGTATCGTTCGTTACTGCATTTTTCATGTTAAAATCAACTTCCGAATCCCCGTCAACGAACATGAAACTGGAAGAATTGGCCGAATTGGAAGGCTTACAGCATGTGGAAAAATGGGAAAGTTCTCATCCTGTTGTGGCTGCCTCTATGGAGACCAAAGAGAAAACGGCGGAATCGGATATTGCTTTGAACGCGGCTCAACGAAGGATCCGCACAATAGTTTTTGCCTGTGATGCCGGAATGGCCTCAAGCGCTATGGGAGCAGCTCTTCTCAAGAAGAGGCTAAAATTGGCCGATCTTGCGATTGTGGTAAAAAATTCTTCCGTTGATGATATTCCGAAAGACGCGGATCTCATCGTCACTCATAAAAACCTGACTTCAAGGGCGCTGCGGAATGCTCCAGAGCGGGAACATGTATCGATCGATTCCTTTACAGACGTCGCCTTCTACGATAATCTGATCGAACGTCTAAAGGGAACTGCGACTGCATCTTCCCATTCAGTCCTATCGGAGAATCAAGTGCTTCTCGGTTGTCGGGCGGCCTCCAGGGAGAAAGCGATTGAGATCGTCGGACGTCATATGGTGAAGCTGGGTTTTGTCAAATTGGAGTATATCGAAGAAATGCTGCAGCGCGAGCGGTTATTGTCCACTTACATTGGGAATGGGGTGGCAGTTCCGCACGGATTGGAAAGTGGCGCTTCGATTTTGAAGCCTGATATCGTAATTGCTCAATTTCCGGAAGGCGTTCCGTTTAACGGAGAAACAGCTTATTTGGTGATTGGAATTGCCGGTCATCAGGAGCACCAGGTCCAGGTATTGTCTTCTATAGCGGACATAGTGGAAGATAGGGAGACGATGCGCCGATTAAGCCAAACGGATTCGAAAAATGATTTTTTACTAAGCTTTCAACCGCAAGATTCAAACCCAGGAGCGAATTGAAGTGATTCAACGTGAAATAACTGTAGCAAACTGCAATGGATTCCATCTTCGTCCGGCCGCTCTTTTCACCCAGACTGCTTCCGATTTTCAGTCTACGGTGAGGATTCTTTACAACGGACAGAAAGCGGAGGGGCGGAACCTGCTTGAGATTCTCAAGCTTGGCATCGAGGAAGGAAGTCGTGTAACCCTTGTGATAGACGGTTCTGACGAAAAAGAAGCGATGGAAGAATTACTTGGAATTTTTTATAAGAGTATTTGACCGGGTCTTTTCTCAAGGAGTTTCGAGTAAACAACACCATCGGCTTCAGTGCCGATGGTGTTGTTCTTGGTGTATCGCTAAAAACCGATGTAATCTTTAGCATCGTCAGGGTTGGCAAACAGCAAAACCTTTTCGTCCAGCAATACCATGCGGCCATAGTGAGTTGACATTTCTACCTGAAATAGGTAGGGGTCGAAGTCTCGCCCCAAAGCTTCACTGATCTCATACATGTCAAACTCCAAAACTCCGATCCCGTCGATTCGGATCATAGCGGGGTATTCCGTTACTTCAACACCAGGTTTATCCCGCATAATGTCGGCAATGACTCTCCCCTCCACACTGTCGCTTAAGGTGATCCCGCATTTGTTTGAGAAACCTTTTTCCAGTTCCAATTTGCCGCTCATAGTTTTACCTCCTCCGGCAACTTCAAATTAAGCTGTTCCAAAATAGAGCTAAATCGCTCTTTTGCCCGAGTGTTGGAATCGACAAAAGTCGTTACCTTTACGCGCGGTTGTGACCAAATCGGTTGTAACTGATTTGCAGCCTGAACACACATAGGAACCCACTTTTTCAGCCAATTCTGAACAGTCCGTTTGTTGTGATCACCGTACTGAGGATCATTAAGAAAAGTAGCAAACATTTCAACGGAGTAAGCAAGGTTACGCTCAAAGTCAGCTTCTGCGGTGGAAACAAGCGTCGGAGTTACATAATCGCCATGGGAGGCAGCAAACTGCATCAAGAAGCCGCTTCGGAACAATTCACCAACGAGCGGTTCATAAACCAAGTTGGCTGCAAATACTTGTTCAGCCCAATCGGTTGAGGCCGGGAGATGTTCAACAACCTCACGAGTCCCTTGCCACAAAGGGTGATTCAGCCAATTCTCTTTGCCTGCGGCTTCGTTCAATTGATCAATATCTTGAGCGATTTCCATCATATATAAAGCAATATCCTGTGCGTAGCGTAACTTATCGGATGAATTTACCAGAATCGCATTGTTGATCATTTGAGACATTCCGTCACGCTGTGCTGATTGAAAGAGCATACCCAGACCGTATTCCGGATGTTTTGAAGCCCCAAAGTGATCCTGCAAAACTTTGATCCAAGTCTTGTCAAGATTCTCAAAGGCATTTTCTTTTCGTGCATTTTCGATGGTGAGTGAGACCTGTTTTTCAATGCCTGACTGGCGAATATAGTGAGTGCGTTCCCATTCGCCGTTGGGGTCGCGAAAAACATGCCAATCCGAACTCTTAATGTCAGTTCGTGTCTCACAATAAGCGGGAGTTCCGTCGGCAAAAGAGATGATCCAATCCTGCAGTAGATAACGCTTGGGATCAGGTTGGACGTCGACTGTTACATCCTCATATAACGTTGCACGACGACCTTTAGGCTGATAGTAGTTGAATTTGCGGCTGGTGCTGCCTGCGAACTGTTTCGCACCAGCTGCAGCGGATTTTTCCAAAACTTCTTTCATTTTGTCTACCTCCGATTCTGAATAAAAATTGTTTTAGAGAGTAGGACAGAGGAGTCACGGATTTTGAGAGATTTAGTTGGAAGCGGGTACAAACTTATCAAAGAAAATACGGTCCGATGTAACTCCCTTATCTCTGAGCAACGGAATTGCCGAGTCAATCATGGGTGCAGGACCGCATAGAAAGACTTCTAAATCTTTCCCTGCGATTGCGGGATCCAGATAACGCTCCAGGACCTCGGTGATCAGTCCGGTTTCACCATTCCAGTTGTCTTGCGGGAGCGGTTCCGAAAGGGCTGGTATAAAACGGAATCCCTGATGACGTTCAGCAATCTCAGCGAATTTATCCAGATAGAACAAGTCTCGTTTCGAACGTGCACCATAGAAGAAGGTTACCTTGCGTTGAACTCCCTTTTCGACAATGTCATTGAGGATTGACCAGAGCGGTGCCATACCTGATCCGCCACCTATGAGGAAAATCTCACCGGTGCTTTCCTCACGGCGGATGCAGTTTCCGAAAGGTCCTCGAACCTCCAACTCGTCTCCGATTTTCAATTGTTCATCCAAGAGAGTGGAGAACTTGCCCCCCTTGAAGATCTTGATCATGAATTCAAGCCGGTCCGACTGGCTAGGGGTATTGGCCATTGAATAGGACCGATAAACATCTGATCCCGGCAAGTAAACATCCGCGAATTGTCCAGCATGGAAAGTGATCTGATCGGGTTCGGCCAACTTTAATACAATCCGTCGGATGTCATGGGTGAGAGATTCGATTTCTGAAATCACCGTACGGAAAGTCTTAATGGGCACTGACACTTTCAGAGCTTCTTCATCGTATTGCATCAACTCTACAGTCAAATCACTGTAAGGGACCGTTTTGCATAACAGGATATACCCTTCTTCTTTTTCAAAATCAGGCAGTGCAAATGTGGAATACCGCTCCATCTCGACATCACCGTCGAGAAGGATTGACTTACAAGTTGAACACTGTCCTTCCTTGCATCCGTGCATTAAGGCGACACCCTGACGGAAGGCCGCTTCTAATACCGTTTCACCCTCTTCGACCTCCATCTCAACCCCCACGGGTTCAAGTGTGACTTTATATGCCATGATTTGGTTCCTCCTTAAGGGGTCTATAGATACACCGGACCCGCTGATTCAGCAACGAATCACGAAAGGCAGCGGGGCCGAGTGTAATCATTTTTCATTTCATCAAAATTAATATGAAAGACTAGCGAATCGTGAATCCGGCACGATACTCGGCAATGTGCTTCTCACGTTGTTCCGGCGGCATTTCCCGGAGGTCCACAAGCGGGCTTCGAAGCTCATATCCTTTCACATGATCCAGAGTCCACATTTTATCATCCTCAAAGTGAAGATGCGGTTGGGGAACCAATGTTTTTCCATCGTTACGGACAAAGCCAAGATCTTTAATAACGTCAGCTAAATCCATACCATGATAGACTTCTTCCCAATTTCTACGCCCACTGAAGCGTCCCATCGCAGGAGTGGGTCGACCCTTGTAGTTATCAGAAAAGGCTACTTTGTGTGTCCAACAGCATTGCTCGGAGCAATAGGTGTATAGTTGTCCATCCACTTCGTCAACAACCAGATCTTCACGGATCACAACAGGAACTAAGCAACTCCAACAACGATGCGGATAGACATATCCGGTGTCAGCCCAAGCGATAGGAGCGTTGCCAGGCTTCGACAGTTCACGGTAATGATCCCACCACTTACCGAATTCATTGTACCAACCCGGATATTTGGCTTCGAACCATTCATAATCGTACTCGTCGAGCGGGTCGATCCGCCAGAAATTTACCGGCCAGCCGGTTGCAAAGAACTGGGCAACTTTGTGCACGTAGAATTTTTTGGTCAAACGATCCCAGGCAGCTTCTACATCGTCGTGGTGAATCTTCAGTCCATACTTCTCCAAGGGGATTAAGTAACTGCGATAGTAGTCATCGTAAACCCACTTGCGCCAGAGCTCCGCATATGACTCCTTGTTCTTGCGGCGATCCCGGCTGCCGTATTCAATAATGGTACCTATAGCCGCATCCACAATGGCATGATTTTGCCAGAAAGCATATCGGATATCCCGTTCCAGCAGATCGTGATTGTCCGGATCACCTAACACCATCATCAGTGTGCCGTATCCGTTGTTGATATGACGGGATTCGTCAGATTGCACAGACAGGAAGATCGTCGGCAGCGCATAATCTCCGTTTGCAGCCGCCTCGGAAGGCATTGCGACGAACAGTGTGTTTGTGAAGGCGGTTTCAGCAACGATTTGCAAATAGATGTTGGCTGCCGTTATCGCATCACCAGTAATAAATCCTTCACCAAATTGACGACCGATGGTTGTGGCATAGCATTTTCCAAAGGCTTTCTGGGTAATGTCGAAACCGGCAGGATCAATGTAGTTTTCCATGTACCACTTTTTCAAGTTCATTTGGATCGTGGAATGGCGGAATTCATCGATCATCTGCATGGTATAACCGTTCTTCAACTCGTCATTGGGCACCACATTGCTTAACAGAGCCATGGAACGGGAAGCTGAGATTTCCGGGAAAGGGATGATTGCAAGGAAAAGCTTCATCCATTCAATCCAGCGGGGATCGGCGTTGCGAAACATATTTCCGCGAAGTGCCGCGTCCATTGCACCGAATACCCGGTTGTCTTTCTCCTCCTCCATTGCGAAGTAGGAACGTAAAACTTGCTTCATGGTATCCTTGGGAGCCTTAGAAAATTTGTAGTCGGTCGGATACTTCAAGGATTCCTTGGCATAGGTGGGGAGCCATGCCAAATCCTTGACCCGTTTATGAGCCTCAGAGATGCTCATCCCGGGTTGAGACTTAATTTTTGCTAACGAAGTGGACATAAAAAGTACCTCCTTTTTTTATTGTTTCCGAAAGGGAAGGACGAATCGGGATGTCCCTTTCATAATCGATAGTAAAGCAATTTGTATGCCAACATGGGAACGGTTGTCGACGAACAGTCAATCGCAAACAAAAATCATTCAAAACTTTCAATAATTATAAGGAAGATTCGAGTCGTAAATGGTTGGTCAAAATAAGATTCCCACCGTTAAAATAGATTGAATAATTTTACTTGTTGCAAAATTGTTTCGTTTATGCGACAGTCGTGCGTTATTGCGACAGTTTGCAACGGAGTGTCATGCCTCAAGTGTTTCTTTGATAAGGCAGGCTTCTGTGTATTTTCACTATAGTGATTAGTGATTTGAAAAGGCGGCTTGTATAACCATTTTCTACTCCTGCATGAACAAAGAATATATGACAGAAATGCATGTTGGCACGAGTTTTGCTTATATATAGGGGCAGATCACTCGATTTTGATAGAAAAAGAAAGGAGGATTTTATAAGTGAGTAAGAAAATTTTGATTCTCACAGGAGATATGGCTGAAGCGCAGGAGGTGATGTATCCTCTGCACCGGCTGCGGGAGGAAGGTTACACAGTTGAGATTGCAGCACCAACCAAAAAGGTGATCCAAACAGTTATCCACGATTTTGAACCAGGTTTCGACACCTTTACAGAAAAATTTGGTTATCGTGTACAGGCCGATCTTGGGTTTAATGAAGTCGATCCATCTGTGTATGACGGTGCAGTAATCCCTGGTGGACGTGCCCCTGAGTATATACGCAACGACAGCGCTTTCGCCAGTATTGTGAACTGGTTTGTGGAGACCAATAAACCTTTGGCATTTGAATGTCACGCCGCCTTGGCCTTGCTTCCTCTTGGTCATCTGAAGGGACGTCGATGTGCAGCCTTTTGGTCATTACAGCCTGACATAACTACTGCGGGAGCTACATTTGTAGATGAAGAAGTTGTGGTAGACGGGAATTTTGTAACTTCCCGTGCATGGATCGACCATCCTGGTTATATGAGGGAGTTTATTAAATTGCTAAAACAACAAAATTAAATTGTTAGTTTCAAAGCTAGGATAGTCAAAATAATGAAAGACAGTGGGAGGTATGTGTATGTTTAAAACAGAAAACGGAGAAGAGATTTTCGTAATAGACGGTCATATTGCGTTATGGGACGGAAGTCCGGAAAACCAACTGAACATTCATGGGGCTCAGTTTATCAACTGTTTCTATGACTATCATAAGAATCTTAGTCCCGCGGAATATCTTTGGCCGAAGAATAAGTTTCAAAAATACGATGCGGATACTCTAGTAAACGACCTGTTTGTGAAGGGATATGTAGACATGGCGATTTTTCAGCCAGTTTTCCTGACAGATTTCTATAAAAATGGGTTTGGCGATATTGAAAAGAACGCCGATCTTGCGAAACAATATCCCGGGCGATTCATTGGCAATGGGACTTTTGATCCCCGAGACGGGGAGCGGGGACTTGAGTATTTGGAGTATTTGGCAGTAACCCACGGAGTTAAGGGTGTGAAATTATATACAGCCGAATGGCGAGGCGCTTCGAAAGGCTATAAACTTTCTGATCCTTGGGCCCAGCGGTATCTGGAAAAGTGCGAACAATTAGGAATTGTTAATATTCACGTGCATAAGGGGCCCACTATTATTCCGCTCAATCGGGATGCTTTTGATGTGGCGGATATTGACGATGCGGCCACCAGCTTCCCAGGTTTGAACTTTATCGTGGAACACTGTGGTCTGCCACGGTTAGAAGATTTCTGCTGGATCGCTACGCAAGAACCGAATGTGTATGCGGGTTTGGCTGTAGCAATGCCATTCATTCATACTCGCCCCCGATATTTTGCGGAAATCATCAGTGAACTGCTCTACTGGGTTGGTGAGGACCGAATCTTATTTGGAAGTGATTATGCACTTTGGGAACCGAAATGGCTGATTGAGAAATTTATGGCCTTTGAACTTCCGGAAGATATCAAACAAGAAACAGGGACTGATTTAACCCTTTCTGTTAAAAAGAAAATTTTGGGCGAAAACGCTGCCCGACTGTACGGTATCGATATCGAAGCCCAAAAGGCCAAAATACGGGGTGACAAGGTGGCAGTGCGTGGATAATCTGATTGACGGGAGGGTCCCAGATGCAGCAGCGGGAAGAAGTCTTTACGAAATTAGCCACGGTTTATGATCCGGAACTGGATCAATCGCTTACGGAATTAGGTTTTATAAACGAAGTGATAGTCAAAGGATCGGACGTCATGGTGTCATTCCGTCTGCCCACCTATTGGTGTTCCCCAAACTTTGCTTTCATAATGGCGGAGGATATTCGTGACCGGGTATCGGAACTCCCGTGGGTTAGAAATGTGGTAGTTTGTCTTGAAGATCATTGCGCTTCAACCGAGATTAACGAGGGAGTTTCCAACGGCAAATCGTTTACTGAAACGTTCCCGGATGTGTCATCCGGTGAGTTGGACGAACTGCGAAAAACCTTTCGTGTCAAGGCATTCCTATCTCGTCAAGAAAGGTTATTACGGCATCTCATCCGCTTAGGATTCACTCATGTTGATATCTTGAATTTAACTATTAAGAATTTGTGTGACCTTCCGAATCTTGAATCGGAGGGGATGCTGCTCACGAAGCGATATTTATCCATTCGCCAGGAACTGGGGCATGACAACGAACCGCAGAGTACTGCTTTTATTCAGCCCGACGGCAAGAATTTAGACCCGGAAAGTTTCTCTGATTACTTGGCCAATGCTCGGCGAACCCGGCTGAGTATGGAATTTAACGGTCATCATTGTCGAGGATTGTTTCAAACACGGTACAGCATTGAACAACTATCTGAATTGGAGGTATGTAAGCATGAAAGCAGCGCGTTTGCATAAATACAACGAACCTTTACGAATTGAACAAGTTCCGGACCCGGTTATCACAGACCCAAGCGACGTTATTGTGAAAATCGGGGGAGCCGGCGTTTGTCATACTGACCTGCATTTGATCGAAGGGGTTTGGGCAGAAACCCTTGGCACAGAACTTCCATACATCATCGGTCACGAAAACGCCGGTTGGGTCTATCAAATAGGTTCTGCCGTTACCAATTTTAAGGTAGGCGACCCTGTTATTGTACACCCTGTGATGAGTTGTGGAAAATGTTTGAACTGTCGTGCCGGAGAGGATATGCATTGCCCGAATCTTACGTTTCCCGGCCTAACCGTTGATGGCGGATATGCCGAGTATCTGAAGACCACCGAACGAGCTTTGATTCCGTTGCCTAACAATGTAAATCCTGCTGATGTTGCACCATTTGCCGACGCTGGAATCACTGCGTACCGGGCTGTACGCAAAGCTGCTCCTTTAGCCAAGCCAGGAACTACAGTTCTCATGATTGGAATGGGGGGACTTGGGCATATTGGCGTCCAGGTGATGCGAGAGCTGGGTAATGCGGATATCATTGCACTTGACAGAAATAAGGATCGTTTGAACATGGCATTGGATCTGGGGGCCGTTCATGCGGTTGAAGCAAATGATAAAGCTATTTCTCAAGTACGGAGCCTGACAGCCGGGCAAGGGGTTGATATAATCATTGACTTTGTGGGTACTGACCAGACTCATGCGGACAGTCTGGAAATGCTTCGTAAGGGAGGAACTTATTACGTAGTCGGCTATGGGGGGACGGTGAAAGTTCCTTCTCTTAACCTCATCAATAATGAAATAAGTATAGTCGGCAGTTTGGTTGGAAACTACAATGAGCTGTATCAGTTAATGGAACTCCATGCGCGGGGCAAGGTAAAGCTCCATTCTGCTAAATACTCAATCGATGAGGCAAATGCTGTACTTAAGCTGCTTCATGAAGGAAAGATCAACGGGCGGGGAGTTTTGGTTCCTTAAAATATTTACCTGCGGAAAGGGCGCCGGGTGAAATCTCGGCGTCTTCCCTATCATTGGATGAGCGAGACGTTTTCGCCATCGTTTAAAGATCAGAACGGGAATAGGGGGAATCACATTTATGGCAAAGCTTTTCCTGTTGAATGAGGATGCGCGTTCTGCCCTTGAAAGAGGTGTCGATAAACTCTCCGCCATCGTTAAGAGCACACTGGGACCGAAGGGTCGTAATGTAATTATTGACAGGCCGTTCACTACTCCAATAGTCTCGAATGATGGCGTATTTATAGCGAGGGAGATTGAACTCGAAGATCCCTTTGAGAATATGGGCGCAATATTGGTTAAAGAAGTAGCCAGTCACACAAACGATGTTGCGGGTGACGGTACGACCACTGCAACGGTTCTTGCGCAGGCCATGGTTAAAGAAGGATTAAGGTATGTTCGAGACGGGGCAAATCCCATGATTCTAAAAAGAGGAATTGAACATGCTATCAAAGCAGTCGTTGAGATTCTAAAAGATTCGGCCGTTTCCATAGACAGCCGTAAGCTCATTGCTGAGGTGGCGTCGCTTGCCGCTAAAGATAATGAGATTGGTCAGTTAATTGCAGATGCGATGGACAAGGTAGGAAAGGATGGAGTTATTACTGTAGAAGAATCCAAACTACCCATTACAACACTGGAGATCGTGGAGGGCATGCAATTCGACCGCGGTTATATTTCACACAAGATGGTCACTAACCCTGAAAAAATGGAAACGGTTCTTGATGATCCGTACATCCTGATTACCGATCAAAAGATTGCCTCAATTCATCAGATTTTACCTTTAATGGACCAATTGATACAGAAGGACCGGCCGCTGTTGCTTATCGCGGAGGATGTAGAGAATGAGGTTTTGGGTACTCTGATGGTTAACCAGCTCCGGGGCACATTGCAGGTCGTGGCTGTTCGCACACCTGAGTTTGGCTACAATCGCAAATTAGTATTAGAGGATATTGCGATCCTAACAGGCGGTCAGGTGATCTCGGAGAGTGCAGGGAGAAAATTGGAAAACGCGACCCTGGAAGACTTGGGTTCAGCCCGGCAGGTTCGGGTTACTAAAGATAGCACCTCGATTATTAACGGGCAGGGAAACGTTAATGAAATCAAAGGACGAAGAGAGCAGATTCGTAAACAGTATGAAGATGCTGTTCAAGAATGGGAAAAAGAGAAACTGCAGGAGCGACTGTCCAAGCTGTCCGGTGGTGTAGGTGTGATTCTGGTTGGAGGCACAACGACGGTTGAACGTCGGGAAAAACTGCTACGAATTGAAGATGCATTGAACGCTACACGTGCCGCAGTGGAAGAAGGAATTGTGGCGGGAGGGGGGACCGCCTTGCTGCAGGTTTCATCAAAAATGGAAAGATGGGTTCAGTCCTTGCGGGGCGATGAAAAGATGGGAGCTCAGATTGTCTTGAATGCTTTACCTGCTCCATTGCAAACCATTGCCTCAAACTGTGGCTTGGATGGAACTTCTATTGCGGAAAAGGTTCAGGAACTCCCGGTGGGACACGGATTCAACGCTCTTACCGAAGAATACATCGACATGATTTCGAGTGGAATTATTGATCCGGTCAAGGTGACCCGTTGTGCTCTTGAAAACGCGGCATCCATAGCCTCTTTAATTATCACAACGGAGTCGTTGATTACTGATAAACCTGAAGCAGCCTCCGATCCTACCAGCGGCCCCTGTCGGGGTGGAGGAGCAGAGTTGTTGGAATAACGAGTCTTTTTATTCCCAAGGAAGCGCTACTAACACGGCGCTTCTTTTTTCATGTGCAACGGGAGAATACTTAGGTCAACCGGAGGAAAGCAAGCAGGCCTTTTATGAATCTATGAACGGATACACTAATATTGATTTAAGGAAAAAAACGATATATAATTAGAATATATATAATTTTCTGCCTGTTTTGTAAGGAGTTATTATTGTCCCCTGTTTAAATAGCGACCCTTCTCCCATTTTCCAGAACTTTGGGAATTGCTGCACCATTTTTCGTTTTTCGGACACCTGTGGTAACAATTAAAGTATTGTGCACGTTGATTCAGTAATTGAAAGAAGCTATAGGAGATCAGACGGGAATCATTCTACAGAGTGAGATTTTTAATTTTATTTCAATGAAAACGCTTACACCGTTTTTCTGTTTGATTTTATTGATGTGTAATGTTGATCGAAGTCCAAAGAAGGATTTACGGAATAATTTTCAGGAGGTGGCTCTGCAAACTATGAAGAATCCGTTTCTTGCTTTAGATGCATGGTCTTCTCCCGGTTTTATAAGATCGAAACTGGAGGCTGCTTGGGAAAGTTTTATAATCCAGGAACATTTAGACTTTGACGTTCGGCCGTTGGTAGTCGAATCCTGGCGACGTTGTCATTCACAAGGGATTCATCCTTTACAATCAAAGTCACCAATCCTTTTATCCGAAGACTATATTCAGGATTATTTGTCAGAGAATCCGCTGTTTTTTGATCTGGATCCGATGTTGCGCGGGCTGAAAGACCTGGCAAATGATTCCGGTCATTTAGTGGTATTCACTGATGCAAATGGTACTATTTTAAAAATTGATGGAGATATCTCCTTAAGACATAAAGCGGAGAATATGCATTTCGTTGCAGGAGCATCCTGGGCTGAGAGTAATGCGGGAACTAACGCTATCGGCATGGCGCTTTTAAACCATACTCCCGTACAGGTTTTTGCAGCTGAGCACTTTTGCAAAGAGGTCCACAGCTGGACCTGTTCGGCATCTCCGATACGAGACCCAGCCACTCAGCAGATTCTGGGGGTTCTTGACTTGACAGGACCGTGGCAGGTAGCTCATCCACACTCTCTATCCGCGGTTGTTTCAGCTGCTCGGGCAGTAGAAGAACGTTTGCGTAACAAGTTAGAGGTGGAACGGGCGAAAGTTATGGAATATTATCTGGACGGAATTTCTCGCAGCCCGAATACACTTATGGTTGCCCTTGATCGTGGAGCAACAGTGATCAAAGCGTCTCCCAAAGTGTATGAAAATGGTTGGATTGATTCAAACAATCGCCTGGCAGGCTGTCCGGTTGTTTCATTAACAATGGCGTCGGAACGGAATTGGGAAGTCGAAGGAAAAGGCGGCAAGTGGGGTTTTGTACTGCGTGCTTGTTTTCAAGAAGGTCAGCTCATTGGAGCTATTGTTCAAGTTGTACCGCCAAACTGTAGGAGTCGATCTTCTGAAGGGCTTTCAACAAAGTATTCATTTGCCAGTTTGATCGGATGTTCTCAGAAATTTTTGGTCGCTGTGTCTGAAGCACGATCTGCTGCCAGAAGTGAGTTGCCGGTTTTGATTGAAGGAGAAAGTGGAACAGGTAAAGAATTATTGGCTCAGTCGATTCACGCGGCCAGTTCCCGGGCGACAGGACCATTTGTCGCGGTTAATTGTGGTGCCATACCAAAGGAGCTTGCTGCCAGCGAATTTTTTGGTTATGAGAGCGGTACGTTTACAGGAGCAACAAAAGAAGGAAGAGCAGGCAAATTTGAACAGGCCGACGGAGGTACAATATTTCTCGATGAAATAGGGGAATTGCCGCTGGATTTACAGACTCTTATGTTACGGGTTCTAGAGGAGAGGGAAGTGGTCCGCTTGGGCGGGAAAAAACCAATCCGGGTAAACGTACGAATTATTGCGGCCACCAATCGGGACCTTTTCGCTGATGTTGAAACTGGTAAGTTTCGCCGGGACCTGTACTACCGATTAAATATACTATCGCTGCGTGTTCCTCCTCTGCGGGAAAGACAAGGAGATATTCCTCTTCTGTTGAAACATTTCTTGCAGAAAGTATGCAATGAGATTGGGCGATCGCCGATTCAGGCGAATGAAGAAGCTGTGAGGGTTTTGGAAGATTACCCGTGGCCGGGCAACGTTCGGGAACTGCGGAATGTTGCTTATCGAATCGCCACCAGATTAACAGGGAATGTCGTACATGTGGCCGATTTGCCGGAGGAAGTGCATGGAGGCAAGGGGAACCGGATTGTGGTTAAGGAGGATTTCTCTAACACGAGGACGGCATTCAGGAATCAGGAAATACAACTAATTCGTTCGGTGCTCAATGAGTTAAATGGAAACGTATCGGAGGCGGCACGTAAGTTGGGGATTCACAGGAGCACGATTTATCGAAAACTCGGCCGCGACCTGCAGACTTGAACTTCGGGATAATATCGATAGTCACAAAGTCTATTAAGGAGAGAGTTTATGATTCCGAAAAAAGTCAAATGGGGTGTTTTAAGTACGGAAAATACTATCTGTGAAGCACTACTATCTGCGTTTGGCTCCTCATCCAATGCAGAATTGTATGCCGTTGCCGGAAACGGAGGAAAAATACGAAGTATTTCAAACCGGTTACAGATCGAGAAGCACTATGAAAACTACGAAGAGATACTAAACGATCCAAATGTTGATGCTGTCTATATACGATTACCAATCAACCTCCGTCATGAGTGGATAATAAGGGCGGCCAGTGCCAAAAAACACGTCTGGTGTGAAAAGTCCGCAGCTTTAAATGCGGAAGAGGCGGCAGAAATAATTAATGTCTGTGAGGATAATGGTGTTATCTTCATGGAAGCATCCATGCATCTTTTCCATTCCCAACATGAAAAGGTAAAACAATTGATTCAAGACGGCTTGGTTGGTGATGTCAAAATGATGAGGGCCAGTTTTTCGTTTTGCACAGGCAACAGGGAGTCGGAATTTGGGGAAGGAATTTTGTACGATCTTGTTTCTGACTGTGTGAGTTCAATTCGCAATATTTTTGGAACCGAACCAAGAAGTGTCGTTGCTTGCGGTGAGAGGGATCAAAATGGGGTTGAAACGACTGTCGGCGTTCTTCTGAACTATCGAGATAACAGGTACGCGCTTGTTGATTGCAGTTTTGAAATGACAATGCGAAATGAATATGAAGTGATTGGAACAAAGGGGATGATTAAACTCCCTTTTGCTTACCGCCCTGATCTGAATGGCGGCGATGGTATCATTGAGGTTTTTACAGAAAACACCAATCTGGAAATAACGATAAAAGAAGATCAGAATTTACGAACGGTTGAACATATATCCGATTGTATCCTGCGGGGAACTATACCGGCATACTCGAGAGATAATATTTGGAAAAATATAGATATTCTTGATTCCGTTTCTCAATCTTTGACAAAAGGTTCTGCCGTAACGTTAGTAGAATCCAAGAGAAGAGTAGATATTGAATGGGGTGCCGAATGTGGGATAGCTGCATTTTTAAAAAGATGAACGGGAGAAAAATCCAAAACCTGCGATTGCAAGGTCGCTTTAGTGGGATTTCAAAGGATCATACCCGCTACAGGCGGAACAAAGGCAATCGATGCCGGGGGCCGTTTGAGTTTGCGGCGAATGATTTTGTTGATCGGATCAACCTTGGTTTTCGCAATCTCAACCATTTCTCGGGAGGATGCCGGAAAAATTAAAGTGCTAAAACAAAAAAGCAAGCCGGTTTCGGCTTGCTTTCATCGATCTGATTGTTGAGCAGCAGCTTCCTGACAGAAGGAACACTTTCCGTACAGAACTCGAACCTTTTCATCCGGCATGTAATCAATGGTTTGCTCACAATCCTGACAAACTAGAACGGTCATCTCATCCAGCCTCCCTAATTAGTATGTCACAATTCTTATCCGTATGTCTTTATTGGTATTATAAGCCCGTTAAATCAGCAAAAAAAGACTGCATTTTTTGTCCTGTGCTGGACATTTTTTGTCCCTTGAACGCATGAGAGAAGCCGTTATGAGAAGGGGCAATTCAAGTTGGGGATGATGATTGCGGGAACAGGTGTTATACTTTTTCATAGAAATTACAGTGAATTGTGACATGTAAGGAGACATGATTATGTATTTGCCTTCTTTTCGGCTTGATGACAAAGTTGCTTTAGTAACGGGAGCAGGCCGCGGTATAGGCCGGGCACTGGCCATTGGTTTGGCTGAGGCCGGTTCGGATGTGGCGATATTGGCACGAACGATGGAGGATTTGGAAAAGGTTGCAGGTGAAATCCTCAAGTTAGGCAGGAAGGCGTATCCGCTTCAAGCAAACATCACACAGCGTGCAGATGTAGAGGCTGCTGTTGAAACGGTGATGGATCAGGCGGGCAAGATTGACATTCTGGTTAATAATGCGGGAATGAACATCCGTTCGCAGGCACTGGAAGTGACAGATGAAGAATGGGATACGATCATGAACACCAACCTGAAATCAGCATTTTTGATGTCACAGGTGGTGGCCCGTAGGATGAAGGAAACAGGAGGAGGGAAAATTCTCAATATCGCCTCGGTGGGAGGTGCGGTTGCGCTGCGTACAGGGGTGGCATATGGGGCGAGTAAGGCGGCGCTCATGCACATGACCCGTATTCTCTCAACGGAGTGGGCGAAATACGGCATCAACGTGAATTCGATCGGCCCCTGGTATTTCAAAACGCCTCTGACTGAAAAGCTCTTGAATGACCCGCAGTATCTCGGTGAAATCCTCGACCGCACGCCGCTGAAGCGTGTTGGGGAATTGGAAGACCTCGTGGGACCGGCGGTGTTTCTGGCATCTGATGCATCGAACTATGTGACAGGTCAGGTGCTGCTGGTGGATGGCGGGATGAGTGTGTACGGGTTTTGAGCTCCAAACGCAAACAATCCCGACTCGAGATGAAGAGAAATCTGCCTTCGAACCTCACCGCTGAAGACATTGAAAACATTCAGCGGAAATTTAATTATTCCTGTTCATTAACCGGGATTCGGGACAACGTCACTTTAGACCACTTCATTCCTGTGGAATGGGGACACGGTGGATTTTATCCGGGGAATGTCTATCCTTTGGAGAAAACACTGAATGCTTCAAAGTCAAACAAAAATCCTTTTGAATGGATTAAAGAAGTACGAAGAGACAAAACTTTACGTCGTGGGAAAAATATTGATCAGCAATGGAGTGAACTGATTCAATACTTGGCGTCCGAAAACGGTTTGACTGTGGATGAATTTAAACAATTTGTAAAATGGTGTGCAAGAAACAAGAGAACGGTAGAGGAGGTCAGGCGCGACAAAAGGATGTCGCTTGAAATCTATAAAGAACACAGATGGGACGTTTGAAGGATCGACCAGCAAAAACGCTGACCGATCCTTCTTTCAACCGTTCTAATCTTTTTTCATTACACTACTCATCGCCGTTGGTGCAGCATAAAACCGCTTCTCTTTTATTCTCGTACTCTGCACCGCAAATTCTGCATTCATTGTCATTTTCTATTAAAAACTGTGTATCTCGAAAAACTACAATCTTCTTCGCAGGTATTATCTCGAATTCCGTCGTTCCGGCAGTTTGACGCATTAAACAGGCATTGTCTCCGAAAACAAACAGAACCTCGTCAGTTTCCTGATTGGATCCCTTATTGGTTTCAACCCACTTTTCAATCAGTTTCTTTAGTGTCACAACATTTGAATTGGACTTTGTTTCATTATTGTCGATCTGTTGAGAGGTATACCCATAAAATTCGGCAATTCGCATCCCTAATCTCTCCTCGGATTTTCTTTTGCATTTATTGTACTATAACAGATGAATTTTTTGAATATCTGTTTTGTTACAAACTTCGAAAATTTAAATTTTGGATGGATGCAAGGAAGCGTACCTTCCAAAAATTTTTTCGAAATAAATTGTTAGTTTTCCTCACATAACGGATTGAGTCTTTTTTTGCCGGGACGT
This sequence comes from Effusibacillus consociatus, assembly GCF_042652925.1. NCBI lineage: Bacteria > Bacillati > Bacillota > Bacilli > Caryophanales > Alicyclobacillaceae > Effusibacillus > Effusibacillus consociatus. The sequence continues at coordinate 21,140 of NZ_JBHSHC010000029.1, read as the reverse complement.
AAGATTGAACTATCGAAGGTTCTATCCCAGACAGAAATAAGGTGAAAAGTATGTTATCGGCCGTTCATTCACCTGTGACAACTTTTAAGAAACAGCTGGCCCATTTGTTTAATCAAATCAATCAGGAAATGTACGGAGTCGGGGTAAAAAAACAAAGAATCGAGATATTTGATGATAAGATCATCATTTTCAGTCAGTCAAAACGGGTTCCGGCCTTAGCAAGCATCAGTGAAAAATATCCCGAGCTGACTGTAACCGTAGATGCTGCTTTAGTGGGGGAGTACAAAGCCAGGCTTAAGGAACAGTTTCAAAACATGTTCAGCATAAATGTGGTTGCCATTTTAAAAGATTACGACCCGAACACAGAGTCTGCTTGTACGGTGATTTGTCTTGAGGAGCCGTTCCATACAACTACAATTTAAGTTAAGTGGGTAAAAACTTCACTGAAGGTGAATCGTAGAATTCGTTTCATCTTTAGTCAAAGGTACCCGGTCGCTTATACTCCGTTTAACGGGGATTAAGAAACCGTAGAGTTAGATGCACTTTCTTCTAACGTTCTACGGTTTTTTTATTTTGTTTTTGGAGGAGAAGACGATGGATCAACGTTATTACGGAGTGGCTTACATACCGGAAGACGGAACCTGCAATCTCACAATTAATGGTAGACGGGGAGAGCTTTCGGATCGATTGTGATTGAATGTCAGCTTTGGTTACAATGTAGATTCAGTTCTGTATCACTGCAAGTTAGAATAAAGTAAAGCAAGGAATAATAAAACTTTATATAGGTTAGGAGAAGAATACGTATCTATCGTTTTCCTCTTCCAAACTATCGGGTTCGGTCGCTTAAACCCTGTTCAGCGGGGATTTAAGAAGCCGTGGATGTAGGAGGCTTCCTTCTATTTCTGCGGCTTATTCTTTTTCCGGACAGCAGAAGTAACCTGCAAAGCGAGGAAGGAATATGAAAACACTTATCAAGGATGTCACCCTCATTACAATGAACCCGTCCCGGGAAGTATTTCCAGGGTATCTGGTTGTTGAAGACAATATCATCACAGAAATCGGACGAGGAAAGGCACCTGTTCATTCACACCAACCGCACCGTTTTGACAAAATCGTTCCAGGCAAAGGGCGGATCGCACTTCCGGGCTTTGTTCAGACCCATGTTCATCTGTGCCAGACACTTTTTCGGGGTCAAGCGGATGATCTTCAATTGATGGACTGGTTGCGAAAGCGAATTTGGCCGCTTGAGGCAGCCCATGACGAAGAATCGATCTATATTTCAGCTCAATTGGGAATCGCTGAGTTAATTCGGGGAGGTACCACTGCAATCGTCGATATGGAGACGGTTCATCATACGGAATGTGCTATTCGGGCTCTCCAAGAAAGCGGGATGCGAGCGCTAGTCGGAAAAGTCATGATGGATACCGGGGGAAACGTGCCTACGGGACTTCAGGAGAATACAAACGAATCGATTGAAGAAAGTGTCAGGCTCCTGGAAAAGTGGAACGGATATGACAATGGACGAATTCGCTACGCTTTTGCTCCTCGATTTGTCATATCTTGCTCAGATGATTTGTTAACCGAAGTGGGAAAATTGTCCCGTCACTATAACGTTCCCGTCCATACTCATGCATCTGAAAACCGGGAAGAAATCTCTTTGGTTGAAGTCACCAGGGGAATGCGAAATATCCAATTCCTGCAAAAAATCGGATTAACAGGTCCCAATCTGATTCTTGCTCATTGCATCTGGCTGGACGATTCGGAGAAGCGAATCCTGGCAGATGACCAGGTAAAGGTTACCCACTGTCCGTCTTCCAATTTAAAATTGGCTTCCGGATTTTGCCCCGTTCCGGAACTCCAATCCATGGGGGTCCACGTATCTTTGGGGGCGGATGGGGCTCCCTGCGGAAATAATTTGGATATGTTTCTGGAAATGCGTCTTGCAGCTTTAATCCATAAACCGACCAACGGGGAAACCTCAATGTCTGCCTATACGGTTCTTGAAATGGCGACGCTTGGCGGGGCACGGGCGATGGGATTGGAGCAGGAGATCGGCAGTTTGGAAGCAGGCAAAAAGGCGGACCTCATTCTGGTTAATCTTGAAAAACCGTCAGCCTATCCGTCAGTCTCAACAGATCCGGTATCCCGTCTCGTCTACAGCGGGAAAAGCAGCGATGTGGAGTGGGTGATGATTGACGGAAAGGTTGTCTTGGACGAGGGCAAGCTTCTCACGCTGTCAGAACGGGAGATTTTGCGGAAAGCGGATGCCGCGATCCTCCGGCTTTTGAAGAAGGCAGGGATTTAAAAAAGAAAAGAGGTACCGTATATGGGCGATATCCATAGAATTTTGGATGTTTTGAATACCTCAACTCAAAGAAGTGTACTGGCAACCATTATCAAGGTAACAGGTTCCGCTTATCGAAAAGAAGGCACCTGTATGCTGCTGCAGGAGGACGGTACCCAGATAGGCCTCTTAAGTGGAGGGTGTTTGGAAGCTGACCTTGCTGTCAGGGTACCTGATGTGATCCGGGAAGGGATTTCACGGACGATCATCTATGACATGCGGGCCGAAGATGATTTGTCCTGGGGGCAAGGCACCGGATGCAATGGCGCTATCCATGTGCTGCTGGAACCGGTTGGCCAACATTTGCAAGAGCATTTGCTTACATTAAAAAATTTTCTGGATCAGGGCATACCTGTAACCATGCTGAAAAAATTAACCACTGATTCATCTGTTTCCGACTATATCTTTTGTTCTGAGGATGATCAGTTTTTCGGGGAATGGAACGGAGAGCCACCTTTTCAAATCAGGGAATTCTTATCGGATGCAGAACAGACAGGACTCCATCACGGGATGCATTTTTTTCCTGACTTGTCCGCATTTGTGTACATTCAACACTTTCATCCGAAACCCCGCTTAGTCGTCTTTGGGGCGGGGCCAGATGCAAAACCTCTTGTGTCATTTGCAGCACAAACGGGGTATTCCGTGACGGTCGCAGACTGGCGACCGGCATTATGCGAGGAAACATTTTTTCCGGATGCGGATCAAATCTTGGTCGGACTGCCGGACGAAACCATAAGAAAGTTACAGTTATCCGAACGGGATTCAGTGGTGATCATGACCCATAATTTTCAACGGGATCGGGAATTTCTTTCCCTGCTGCTAAACCGGAAATTGGGGTACTTGGGAATCCTGGGTTCCCGTGAAAGAACCTCCCGTTTGTTTCATGGGACTGATGTACCCGATTGGATTCACTCTCCGGCCGGTCTGGCGATTGGAGCCGAAGGGCCCGAGGAAGTCGCGCTCAGTATCCTGGCGGAGATTATTAAAACACGAAGAGAGGCTGTTACCGGAAAGGTTGCACTCCAATGCAGGACATAAAAATTGTTGGAATCTATTTGGCGGCTGGAAAGAGCAGTCGAATGGGGGAAAACAAATTATCCCTCGAGGCAGGGGACACCACTCTTGGCAGTTTCGCACTGAAAACCGCACTGAAGTCACAACTTTCCAAAGTAATCGTTGTAACCAAAAAAGGCGATAACCTTGCCTGGATGGATCCAATCCTGTTTTGCACCTCGAGTCAAGAGAAGTGGTATCACGTGGAATGCAAGGAATCGGATAAAGGGCAAGCCCATTCTCTTCGCTGTGGAGTGGAGACGGCCCGACGGTTTGGTGCAGAGGGAGTTATGATCTTGCTTGCAGACCAACCTCTCGTATCGCTGGAATTCATCAACAAGATGATTTCACAATATCTAAAAAACAGGAGATTGCATTATGTCGCCGCATCCTATCAAGGCATTCCCAGACCGCCGGTTCTGTTCTCCCAAATCATGTTTGAAGCTCTGATGAAGCTTCAAGGTGATGAAGGAGCCCGGGGATTGTTACGTCGAGACACGCTGATGAGTGGAATGTTGGTTGAACATGACGATCCGGACTGTTTTTTCGATATCGATACAAGGCAGCAATACAGGCAGATAAAGAATTTGCTAGGGAGGGGGACAAAAGATGTCCGAAGATAAGTTGTTAGCTGTATCCCCCGTACAGGTTTGGACACCATCTGAAATTCAAGAGGCCTGGCAAATAAAACAGTGTCTAGGATCCGAAGCTGCATTTATCGCCGGCGGGACATTGCTGCAGATTCAGTGGCAGTCCGGATATCCAATGCCTCATCATCTGATCAGTTTGGAAAGAATCGAAGCCTTGAATACTATAATTGAAACCACCAATCAAAGTGACAGATCCATTCGGATTGGCTCACTGATCCTGCCGAAAGCATTTTTCGATCAGAAATCACTGGGCTCTTCTGGCAGCAGCTTGTGGGGATATTGCAGCCCCTGCCATCCGCAATCGGGGAACAATCGGGGGAAATGTGGCAAGCGGTACAGGGGATTTACTTCCTTCTCTGTTAGTTCTGGATGCCGAACTGATTTGGTACGACGGAAACGGATTTACCACAGAAAACATCTGGGATTGGGTCAAAATCGGAGCAGCCAATTCTTCGGCTGTGGATAAAAAATTATTGACAGCCATCCGGCTCAGCAAATCATCAAATTCGAATCAAGCGATTGGCATTTATAGAAAAGTAGGCAGAAGGGAAACGTTCGTTCCTGCTCTGATTGCAGCAGCTGCTTTTTGTACCCGCAATTCAAATCAAGAATTCGAACATGTTCGTTTGTCCATCGGCGGTGGTGAGAATACACCGCAAAGATTGCCGTCAAGCGAAAGACTGTTACAAGGACAAAGACCGGATTCGGAATTGTGGAAAGATCTGCATTGCGCGTTGTTGGATGAAATCCAAACCGCGTCGGACTTTTATGCCTCATCCGATTATCGACGTATGATGGCAGCCAATTTATTGGTGGCCGAGCTTATGCAAAGAACAGGATGAGTTTCGGGAAAAAAGGGGTGAGAGACATGCTTCTCAATCGAAATACGGCAGGTGCCAAGTGGCGGGTTCGACCTGACGGCACCGAAAAGGTGACTGGCAAACTAAAATATCTGACCGATTTATCATTTCCCGGAATGCTTTATGGGAAAATCCTCCGAAGTGAATATCCGCATGCGCTCATCCGATCGATCAATACGGAACATGCAAAACGGCTTCCGGGTGTGCATGCAGTAGTAACGCACCCCGATGTGCCGGGAATGAATCGGTTTGGACTTGTGATTCCTGATCAACCGGTTTTATGCGAAGACAGGGTTCGCTGCGTGGGGGACGCTGTGGCGGCTGTTGCAGCAGAAACAAGGGAGATCGCAGAACTGGCGCTGCGATTCATTCAAGTTGATTATGAACCATTACCGATTGTGGATGATCCGGAGGCAGCACTTTTACCGTCTTCCCCAAGGCTGCATCCCGGAGGCAATATCCTGCATCGGGCCGGTTTCAAGAAGGGTGAGCCGGAACACGCATTTGAAAAATGTGCCGTTGTGATCGAAGAAACTTATGAAACTCCTCGCCAAATGCACGCTTATATGGAAACGGAGGGAGGGGTGATCGTACCGGAACCGGATGGGGGAATTACCGTTTACGCCGGGACTCAGCACGGTTATAAAGACAGGTTTCAATTATCGCGTATCCTGGCCATGCCCGAAAATAAAATACGTGTGGTATCAAGTCCCATGGGTGGTTCATTCGGAGGAAAGGATGAATTGAACATTCAACCTTACGGTGCCTTATTGGCGCTGGCAACGCAGCGTCCCGTAAAAATTCATAACAGCCGAAAAGAATCGGTAACAGCCGGACTGAAACGTCATCCCATGCGGATTACCATGAAGACCGGCAGTGATGAGCAGGGAAATTTGCTGGCCCACTCCGTACGAATCGTTGCAGACACGGGAGCTTATGCGAGTCTTGGTCCAGCCGTGTTGGATTTTGCCGTGGAGCATGCAACCGGACCCTATGTGATCCCCAACGTAGAGGTGGAAGGTCTGTCCGTGTTGACAAATAACGGGGTTGCCGGCGAATTCAGGGGATTTGGAGGAAATCAAGTCACTTTTGCACTGGAAGGACAGATGGATCGTTTGGCGGAAAAATTGAATCTTGATCCATTGGAACTGCGTCGACGGAATCTAAGAAAATCGGATGATCCAGGTCCGTTAGGTCAGCGGATTGTACCGACCGATGGGGCAGTTGATGTATTGGAAACTGTTGCTCAGTCTCCTCTTCGGAAACAAAAAGGGGGCACAGTCGAAACGCAATGGAGAAAGACTGGAACAGGGGTTGCCATTTGCATGCACGGAGGGGGATTGGGGTTTGGCCGTCCGGATCCATCCGGCGGGAGCCTTCGTTTAAGCAAGGACGGAAAAATTGAAGCGGCTTTCGGCTTCGAAGAATTTGGCCAAGGGTTTCTTTCCGCAGCCGAAATGATTCTAATTGAGGAGCTCGGTTGTTCTTTCGAAGATGTAAGGATTGTAATCGGCGATACTGCTGTGGTGCCTCCATCCGGTTCTTCTACCGCATCCCGTGCGACCAGTATGGCATGGCTGGCAATTCGAAGAATGAAAGAAGCATGGAAACGGGAGCTTCTCGAACAAGCTTCTCAGGCAACAGGTGTTGCCGCGGATCAATTAGAGCTCGGTCCCGGTGGAATATTCACTCAACAACAGGAAAAGGCTTATGAACCCGTACTCACCTATTGTGATCTCGCTGCACGATTGGAACGCCTCCCCAGCACCACCGTTCACTTTCATTTTCCCACCACACCGGATGCATTGGTGGGAGGGCACTATTTATATTCTTTCAGCGCAGTGATTGCCCAAGTGGAAGTCGATTTGTTAACCGGAAGAGTGAGGGCATTGAAAATGGATCAGGCGGTATCCGCCGGCCCTGTAGTAACCCAAATGGGATACCTTGGACAAATCGAAGGGGGAGGCGTTATGGGCTTGGGATTCACATTGATGGAAGACGCTGTCATGGAAAAAGGCAGATACAGTACCCAAAATTTCGACTCGTATCTGATTCCGACGATTCGAGATGTGCCTCTCGATGTGAATGTGGAAGCGATTGAAGCCTTGCACCCGAATGATTCTTACGGACCGCGTGGAGTTGGTGAAATCGGTACAGTAGCGGTGGCACCGGCTTTGGCAGCCGCGATCCATGATGCCATCGGTTATCGAGTAAGTCGATTGCCCGTGTCACCGGAGGAAATTTTAAAGGCTGTTACTCCAAATTTCGAGGTGACCAGAAATGGCCGTAAATAAACCAAAATCGGTCGGAACACCGACTCACTTTGCAGGTGAAATGACACTCCGGCTTACAGTGAATCAGCAAGAAGCAGAAATTGTTGCAGATCCCACACGGCGTTTGGCAGATATCCTTCGCGAGAATCTGGGTTTGACCGGTACAAAACTGTCGTGTGAAATTGGGCGGTGCGGAGCCTGTACTGTAGTAATGAATGAGAAGCCTGTGAATTCCTGCCTCGTACTGGCTTATCAAGCTGATGGATCTGTGATAACCACGATCGAAGGTCTTTCTGAGAATGGACTTCACCCGATTCAGAAAGCTTTTCTCGAGGAAGGCGGATTCCAGTGCGGGTACTGTACGCCCGGAATGATTATGGCTGCGAAAGCGTTATTGGACGAAAATCCGGAACCTGATCAAGAACAGATTCTTGAGGCACTTTCAGGTAATCTTTGTCGATGTACCGGTTACGCGTCAATTGTTCGAGCCATTAAGCGCTGTACAAAAGATGTTGTTTCGAAAGGAGCGATTCGGTATGAAATTGACAGTGGAAGACCTTAATCGACTTACTCTGCCTGAATTTGTGGAAAGAGTGGGATGGGTATTCGAGCATTCCCCATGGGTTGCAAAACGTGCGTGGGTTGATCGCCCCTTTTCATCAGTGGATATACTTCATCAGACAATGGTTGGTGTTGTTGAGAAAGCGGATTGCCAGGATCAATTGTCCCTGATTCGAGCGCATCCCGATTTGGGAACCCGAGTGAAAATGAGTTCTGTTTCACAGCGCGAACAGTCAGGAGCCGGTTTGGATCAGCTTTCTCAGGAGGAATATGAGGACTTCTTGGAACTGAATCGTTCCTATATGCAGAAATTTGGCTTTCCCTTTATCATGGCTGTTCGAGGACAAACCAAAGAGACCATCAAATTTGCCTTGCAGGAGCGGTTGAGTCACTCCAAGGAAGACGAATCGGCACATGCGCTGCAGGAAATCTATAAAATTTCACGCTTCCGTTTAGAAGATATCTTTCATTCGTAGGGAGGATCGCTATGAAACCGGCAAATTCCGAAGAAAGAATGATGTACTACGGCAAAGGCGATGTTTTTGTGTATCGGACTTTTGCAAAACCGTTGAGCGGGATCCAATCGATTCCTGAGTCTGATTTTACCGGCAGAGAGAATATTATCTTTGGAATGAATGTAAAAATTGCGGTGGGAGGGGAGGATTTCTTACCCTCGTTCACCGAGGGAGACAATCGATTGGTAGTGGCCACCGATTCGATGAAAAATTTTATTCAACGGCACGCTGCGCAGTATGAGGGTTCCACAATGGAGGGGTTTCTCGAATTTGTCTCCCGCCGTTTTTTAGAAACCTATCCGCAGATGAGTTCCATCCTGATCACGGGGAAAGAGACTCCCTTTGAGGCAGCCCTTGTTCCGGTAGATTCCGTACTTCAAGAGAGCTGCCTAGTTTTCCGTCATTCAAGGAACGAATATGCGACTGTCACGCTGGAAATGGTGCGAACAGAAAATGACGCTGCGATTGTCAGTCATTTGTGCGGAATATCCGATCTCCAATTGATCAAGGTAAGCGGAAACTCATTTACAGGATTTGTCCGTGACGAATACACCACCCTGCCTGAGGATGGCAATCGGCCGCTTTTTATTTATTTGAACATTGGTTGGCGCTATGGGGACGTGCAGGATGCGATGGGGAAGGATGCAGCCCGTTATGTGCCAGCCGAACAGGTTCGCGATATTGCCGGGGCCGTTTTCGAGCAAGTGGAAACCCGCTCGATTCAGCATCTGATCTACCATATTGGCTGTCGGGTACTGGAACGTTTTCCGCAGCTGGAGGAAGTTCGCTTTGAATCCCAGAACCGAACCTGGGATACGGTTGTCGACACTATCCCGAACTCCACCGGCAGAGTATATACGGAACCGCGGCCTCCTTATGGGTTTCAAGGCTTTTCTGTTATCCGGCAAGACTTGGGGCAAAAAGGGAGCAACCAATGAAAGGCAGACTGACTACACACGTACTCGATCTAGTCAACGGACGGCCAACTCCGGAACTGCAAATTCAACTCTACCGGGTAGATTCGGAAGGTACTCGAATTCATATTCGTTCAGTCCGAACCAACTCCGACGGTCGGGTTGATGGGCCTGTTCTTTCCGATTCAGAGTTCAAGCCCGGAATCTATGAACTCCTATTCTTTGTGGCGGACTATTTCCGGACAAAGGGAGTACCGCTTCCGGATCCGCCTTTTTTGGACGTGGTGCCTATCCGATTCGGAATTGCGGATCCCAATTCACACTACCACGTCCCGTTATTGATTTCACCTTGGGGGTACAGCACTTATCGGGGAAGTTAGAACCAGCAAGAAACTGCCGAAGGAGAGAGTGGGAATGAATACGCTTCATCAAAAAATCAACGTGGAACGAATTATGCAGCGCATCGATAAACTAGCAGAATGCAGTTCTACCGACTACGGCGTAACACGTCTTTCTTTCACAAAAGAAAGTGAAGCTGCCGCCGAGCTTGTAAGCCAGTGGATGAGGGACGCGGGCATGTCAGTCCGGCGGGATCAACTGAATAATCTCATCGGCAGGTATGAAGGCAAACATTCTGATGCACCGGTGCTGATCATCGGATCCCATCTGGATTCGGTTGTCCATGCCGGGAAATATGACGGGATTCTCGGGGTCATTTCAGGCATCGAGGTGGTTCAAACCTTGTTTGAGAACGGTGTTCAACCGGACACCCCAATTGAAGTGGTTGCTTTTTGCGATGAGGAGGGGGCGAGATTTCATACGACTTTGCTGGGAAGCAGAGCAATGGCAGGCAGCTTGCGGGATGAAGATTTCGAGGCGGAGGATGAGAAAGGGACAACTCTGGCCTCCAGTATAAGAGAGCTTGGGCTTGACCCTTCCGCTTACCGTTTGGCCGCCCGTGACCCAAAGACGATTAAGGGGTATATCGAACTGCATATTGAACAAGGTCCTGTTCTGGAGCAGCTTGATCAGGCCTGTGGGGTGGTGGTCGGGATCGCCGGAGCTTCCAGGTATGAATTTCGCGTGGAAGGATCAGCAGGTCATGCGGGGACAGTCCCGATGGCTCTCCGAAAAGATGCACTGGTGGGTGCCAGCGAGATGATTCAGGCAATCGAACGGATCACACTGCAATATGAAAATGTGGTGGCAACTGTTGGCAAATTGACCGTGACTCCGGGAGCCAGCAATGTAATACCCGGTACTGTCAAAGGCACATTGGATATCCGGAGTATAGAGGATGAACAAAGACATGAAGCACTCAAACTCATCGTTGAAGAATGTGAGAGGATTAGCCAACGGCAGGGCCTCTCCTGTTATTTTTATAAAATTATGGAATCCTCCGCTGTTTCCTGTTCGAACAGTTTCATGAATGTGATCTCAACTGTTCTCGAGATGCATGACATAATTCCGTTCGAAATAGTCAGCGGTGCAGGACATGATGCAATGGCCATGGCTGCGATTGCTGAGATCGGCATGATTTTTGTCCGATGCAAGGAAGGAATCAGTCACCATCCCGCTGAAGAGGTAACCGGAGAAGATATGCAAAAGGCCGCTTCCGTCCTATTGGACACCGTTGTCAAGTTGACTGCATCAATCGACTGAAAAGGGAGCGGAAATCATGGAATCAGCAAAACAAGACATCATTCAATGGATCGAATCTCAGAAGGAACCTCTCATTCATTTTCTGCGGGAGCTCTTAACCATTCCATCCGATAACCCTCCGGGCGACTGTTTTAAGATAGCGGATCACATTCAAAAGCGTTTGCATGATTTTCAGTTTGAAAATGTCTCGTTCCTGGAGGTAGAGCCGGAGGAAGTAAAGCAGGCCGGGATGCAGAAAGTCTTCAACGTAGTCTCCACAACCGTTTTTGGAGAAGGAAAAGGGCCCGAAATTGCCCTGAACTCTCACGGCGATGTGGTAGCCCCCGGCCTTGGATGGACCCAGGATCCGTATGGCGGAACTATTGTGGACGGTAATATATACGGTCGGGGTGCAGCCGTATCCAAATCGGATATTGCCGTGTATACCTTCGCGGTGATGGCTGTGCGTAAAGCGGCAGAACGCTTGTCGGGAAAAGTTTCACTGGCTTTTACGTTTGATGAGGAAACGGGTGGAAATATTGGACCCAAATGGCTGCTTGAACGCGGTTACATTCAACCGGATATGGCCATTTGTGCCGGTTTTACTTATTCAATTGTCAATGCACATAACGGTTGTCTCCACCTGGAAATTCAAGCCAGGGGAAAATCGGCCCATGCAGCCGCTCCTGAAACAGGATACGATGCGATCGAAGCGATGACCGGGATTCTACAGACACTCTATTCTTACCGACGTTCATTAAGCAAAATCCGTTCCTCCGTACCGGGCATCGAATCACCGACCCTGGTGGTTGGTTTAATCTCGGGTGGCATCAACACAAACGTGGTTCCGGACCAATGCACCATTCGGATTGACCGGCGGCTCATTCCTGAAGAAAACGGTGATCAAGTTGAATCCGAGATCAGGCAGCTGGTGGAACAAACGGTAAATCACTATAAGGGAGTGAAGGTCAATGCCCAGCGTATTCTACTCGCTAACAGCTTTGGACCTGTCTCCGAGGATACCCCGTTAATTCAAACTCTCTCAGATAATTGGAAGAAGATGATGGAGGGGCAGTTGGCGATTCACGGCGTGCCTATATATGCGGACGCTAGACATTTTGCAGAGGTGGGGGTTCCCGTTGTCATGTTTGGAGCCGGTCCCCGGACTCTCCTGGAAGCGAATGGCCATCGTGCAGATGAGCATGTTCGAGCAGAAGATGTGATAAAAGCAACGAAAATTGTGGCTCTCACCCTATACGACCTGCTGAAGGGGGAGCCGGAGTGAGTGGAACAATTGTTGATTTGATCATCCGAAACGGGACTATTGTGACTGAGAGGGGGATCTTTCAAGGCGATATCGCAATTCAAGGTGAACGGATTATTGAAATCGCCGAACAACTATCAGTTGATTGGAAAGCGCAACAGGAAATTGAGGCCTCCGGTTTACACGTTTTTCCCGGATTGATGGATACACACGTTCACTTTAATGAACCGGGGCGGACGGATTGGGAAGGAATCTCTTCGGGAAGCAGAAGTCTGGCGGCAGGCGGAGTCACCACTTTTTTCGATATGCCTCTCAACAGCAGTCCTCCCACTACGACACTACATGGTTTTCGACTGAAAAAACAGGTGGCAGAAGAAAAATCGGTCGTTGATTTCGGTCTATGGGGCGGTCTGGTTCCAGGGAATTTGGATTCGCTTGAGTCTCTCAAAAAGTCCGGTGTGATCGGATTCAAGGCTTTTATGTCAAACAGCGGGATCGATGACTTTGTTCATGTGGACGATTCCACTTTATTTCAGGGGATGGAAAAGATAGCGGAGCTTGGATCGATTCTCGCCCTCCATGCGGAAAACGATGTGATTACAAGCCGTCTTTCCGCTTCAAGTATTGAGCAAGGACGTCTGACGGTTCGCGATTTTTGTTCCTCTCGGCCCATTTTGTCTGAAATCGAGGCGGTGGAACGGGCGTTGACATATGCGGAAGCGACAAAATGCAAACTGCATATCGTACATGTAAGCAGCGGCCAAGTTGTGAAGCGGGTGACGAACGCAAAGCGGAGAGGAGTTGATGTAACCGTCGAAACGTGCCCTCATTACTTGACTTTTACCATAGATGATTTTGAACGGCTCGGGGGATTACTCAAATGTGCGCCGCCTCTTCGCGAACTGGAGCAGGTTGAGTCTCTTTGGGAAGCGATAGATTCCAGAGAAATTGATAGTATTGGCTCGGATCACTCGCCATCACCTCCAGCGATGAAGACTGGTTCAGGAGAAGATATTTTCAGCGTTTGGGGAGGAATATCGGGAGCGCAATCGACATTGAATGTAATGTTGGAAGAAGGGTATTGGCGCCGGGGGGTTCCATTGGAAACGATTGTCCGCATAACATCGACCAATCCGGCAAAGCGATTCGGATTGTATCCAAATAAAGGAACGATCGCAGTCGGAAGTGACGCCGATCTTACTCTGGTAGATTTACAGTTCCCGTTTCTCTTAGAGGCATCAGATCTTCTTTATCGCCATAAACAAAGTCCATACGTCGGAAAAACATTCCGGGGACTCGTATTGTACACGTTACTCCGTGGTCGGGTCATCTTTCAAAAAGGGGAAATCATTGACAATGGGAACCGTGGGAAATATTGCGGGAGCACCCTCTGATAGGAGAGGGTGCTCTTGTGTGGTAAAATATGTTATACACTTGTCGATTGACCTAACTTAACATAATATTTGTCGTACCCGTTCTTTTTGGGGAGGTGTACCGAAAGAAGGCAACACCAAACTAAGCCCACCCTACCTTGAATTCCAGTTATTACCGTTTTGTTCAAGGAACTGGTGGTTCTTCAGATTTCTGGTATGTCTACGCGTGTTGTCGGATCCCTCCTTCGGGCACGTAAAGTCGATTGGTCTTCAGCAGATAAAAGACCACTCGCATTAGTTTACGGGCTGTAAGCGCAAGGGCTCGTCCCTCGGCAAACTCTTTCGGCTCCGCTTTCTTCTTGGCGTAGTACTCGGCAAAAACAGGGTCGTGCACCCGGACGCTGTTTGCCGCCTCGATCATGTAGTACTTGAGATAGCGGTTGCCGGAAAGAATCAGCCGGGTTCGGTTTGCTGTAAATTTCCCGGACTGGTGAACGGTCCAAGCCAGCCCTGCGTATTTCGCCGCTTCCTTATGGCTTTTGAACTGACGCACATCCAGTTCGGACACTATTCCGGAAGCAAAGATGGGACCGATGCCGGGAATGGAATCCAGCGTCTGCGGAATCGTCGCCAAGTGATCTTCAATACCTTTGCGAAGCGCCTTCAACTGCTCCTGTACCGTGCGAATCACGCGGATGCTTGAAGCCATAGCGAGATTGACAGAATCCGCCATCGCTTGCGGCAATCGATACGAAGAGCGAGCAGCCTTTTGCAAGGCACGGGCGACCGCCTCAGGATCGTCGAATCGGTTCTTGCCGTGCTTCACAAGGAAGTCGATAAGACGTTCGACGGATATCTCGGCAAGTTCTTCGGTCGATTCGAACTCCTCCATGACAGCTAGCGAGGTGGCCGACAACTTGTTTTTGCGAAACGGTCCAGTGATGGTGTAATCACTGAACTTGAGGAACAAGTTGGTCATGAGGAAGTTGCTTTCCCGGGTCAAATCCTGCATCAGGTGGTAGCGAGCCCTCGTCAGGCGCTGCAACGCCATGAGCGGTTCGCTCCACGTAAACGGATGCGGGAGATGTCCGGAACGGAGCTTGGCTGCGATGAACCAGGCATCGACCCGATCGTTCTTGGGGGCGTCCAAGTAGTGCGACTTCTTGAACTCCTTGATGAGACTGGGATTGAAGACGTACACGTTCTTACGCCGGACGCCGAAATCCAAGTGACGTTGGATGTACATGGCAGCATGAGTCGAATAACAACCAGTGTGCTCAAGACCGAAGAGAACTTCTTCCGCGTGGTGTTTCTGGACCAGCTTGGTGATGCGGTCCTGAAACTCCAGGATTCCGGGACGATTGTTCGTGACGGTGAATCGGCTAACAGGTCGTTTCTCATCGTCCCGGGTCAAACAGCAAACCGAATTGGCTTCGCTGTCTACATCAATTCCGACAAACAAGGGAGATGGCATGGCAATCACCTCCTTCGGTTGGAATGAAGATGCCTACGACCTTGGGATGTCCCTGGGAAACCCATGAACGACAGCCTTGCGAGCTATTGGAATACACCGGGGGCCATCGGTGCACGTACCTCCCTCTGCTTGCAGGAGGGATGACCGACCGGGAGACAGTCAGCGTGTAGGTCTATTCCATGGGGCCAGGGGAACACTCTCAATTCGGAAGACACCCTCGTGATGAGGGGCGACGGGAGGAATCGGAACATTCCCTTGGTAGACACCTACGGCTATTTTCCCAAAGACAGCCCAAGGTCGTAAACATCCGTAACTGGTATTCAATCACTTAAACGATCACTAGGAAAATGCTCCCGCGCTTCGCTTGGGCTACACCCAGCATTATCAAAACGGTTCTATTTAATTTTCAAAGAACACAAATTTAAAAGAGCAACTCCAGTCTGGTTTTATGTGAAGCAAATTGGTAGCTGCTCTTACTATACAAGGAGGAATAGTGAATGGGATTCTTGGACGGATTAATGGGGAATGCTTCAGAGGTCAAAATTGAAGATGTACAGCGTGAATATGCGAATATCCTGAGTTCAACAGAAAAAATCGAAAAGGCATATAAGATTATACGTGACATGTTTATTTTTACCAATAAAAGGCTGATATTGGTAGATAAGCAAGGGGTTACCGGGAAGAAAGTGGAGTACCACTCGATTCCCTATAAAAGCATCACTCATTTCAGTATTGAAACGGCAGGGCATTTTGATCTGGAGGCGGAGCTTAAAATATGGATTTCAGGTAGTCAAACTCCGCTGGTAAAACAATTTAATAAAAGTTTAAATATATACGAGCTGCAAAGTGTATTGGCTGAATATGTTTTAAGATAAGCAGTGGTATACTGAACAGAAGACAATTTGGCAGGGAGATCCAACATGAACGATACTTTTCAATCCATGATAACAAAACCTTTTCTGCAGGAGGCTTGGGCCAAGGCCGGGTTTGTATCCCTCACTGCCATTCAACAAAAGTGCATTCCGTCGATTCTTGAAGGGAAAGACATTATAGCTGAATCTCCAACGGGAACAGGGAAGACACTTGCCTATTTATTACCCCTGCTTGAACGGATAAATCCAGGGCAGAAGGACATACAGGCCGTCATTCTTGCTCCGACACGTGAACTGGTCATGCAGATTCATCAGGAAGTTCAGAAGTTCTCGGAAGGCGGCGGAATCTTAGGCGTCTCTTTAATCGGTGGCGCAGATATAAAAAGACAAATCGAAAAATTGAAGAAGCACCCACAAATTGTAGTGGGCACCCCAGGTCGCGTACAGGAATTAGTGACGGCCAAAAAGATGAAAATGCATGAAGTAAAGACGATTGTGGTGGATGAAGCTGACCAGATTCTTGAGATGGGACTCATGAACACCATAAAAGAAGTGGTTAAAACAACTTTAAGGGACCGCCAACTCCTTTTCTTCTCGGCCACCATTTCGGAAAGGGTCGAGAAGGAAGGCAAAGAAATGATGAAAGATCCTGACGTGATTCGGATCACGAAACAGAGCATGCCTGATTCCCGGGTTGAGCATATCTACTTTATTTGTGAAAAAAGGGATAAGATCGATCTGCTGCGAAGGATCGTGAAAATCACGTCCCCCAAAGCGATCGCTTTTGTTACCGGAACGAGTGATTTTAATGAGTTAGCCGCAAAACTCGAGTATAAGGGAATCCCTGTGGGAGTCCTGCATGGGGAGCTAAAAAAGACGGAACGGGAAACGATTATCAAAAATTTCCGGGCGGACAAGTTTCCATTGCTCGTGGCTACTGATGTTGCTGCTCGGGGACTGGACATTCAGGGACTTTCCCATGTGATTCATTTTGACTTGCCTGACACTGTGGAGCAATATGTTCACAGATCTGGCCGAACGGGTCGAATGGGGGCAGAAGGAACGGTTATTTCGATTATTACCAACTATCAAGAAGGGGTACTGAAAAAGTTCAGCAACCAACTGGGGATCCCGATTCAAAAGAAAACTCTATTTATGGATCGAATTGTGGATCAGAAGCCAGTTCGCCCCAAAACCAAATCTGCTCGACCGTCAAAAACAGGAAAGAAGAAAAGCAGACAATCCCATTCTCACCAAATCAAGTAGAAGAGGGTGACCGGTATGGGAACCGAAAAACGTCTGGATACAAATGTGCCGGGAGATTTTTACGTGACTGAGGCGTGCATTAATTGTGATCAGTGCAGGCAGTTAGCACCCCCGATTTTTTCCGAAGTGGGTGACTACTCAGCGGTTATCTCACAACCGTGGAGGGAAGAGGATCGAACCAAAGCTTTTCACGCCTTACTTTCATGTCCGACAGGCGCAATCGGCAGCGAGCGCAAAGAAGGATTGACCGAGGCGATCGCCGATTTTCCACTGTTGATTGAAAACAACGTTTTCTATTGCGGATTCACGTCTCGGAAGTCTTACGGGGCAAGCAGCTATTTTATTAAGCATCCGACAGGAAATTGGTTGGTCGATGCTCCACGGTGGGCCCCCCAGTTGGTTCATAAGTTTGAACAATTGGGAGGCATACGCTACATCTTTTTGACCCATCAGGATGACGTGGCCGATGCGGAAAAATACGCCGAAAAATTTAACGCGGAGAGAATAATTCATGTGTTGGAGAAAAACTCCCAACCGGGTGCTGAGCATTTCATTCAAGATCGGACGGCGGTCGATTGGGCACCCGATTTTCGTATTATTCCGGTACCCGGTCACACCAAAGGACACATGGTTCTTTTGTATCGCGAAAAATATTTGTTCACGGGTGATCATTTGGCGTGGGATCGGGAGCGGGGTCAACTCGATGCAAACGAAGATTTTTGCTGGTACTCGTGGAAAGAGCAAGGGGAATCGATGGAACGCTTGGCAAAGGAAAGGTTTGAATGGATCCTGCCCGGACACGGCGACCGGGTTTATCTTGAAGCGGATGAAATGAACATAGCGATGAATCAATTGCTGAGCCGGATGAAGTGAGATAAGGTAGGCGAAAGAACCAACCCCATCCTGCTTTAATAGAATGTTGAAAGACATTCCCAAATGAAGAAGGGAGGGTGTTTGGTTTGTACAGACGGCCACCTCTCGCGCCAACCATGTGTCCCCCAGGATTCGGTGGTCGGTATGTGGTGGTTCCCGGCGATACATTGTACTCTATCTCCCTGCTGTTTCGGGTGAGGTTCGAAGGTTTTGTCGTTGTGAACCAGCATATTCCAAATCCAAACGTTTTGGTTCCGGGCGACGTGTTGTGCGTTCCGCCGTTTTCTGCTTGTTCCCTAGTATTGAAACCCCGACGGGATCCGGCCAATTTTCTGATAAGCGGGACCGTTTCGATTACCACGGGTCCCGGGGTAGAAAGATCACTGAGTGTCGTAGCGACACTGCCCGCGCCTTCAGCTTTTGGTGATTTCGACCGTTACGTCGTTTATGCGATCCGAAGATACAACAATTCTTTCCACGCAACTGCAAAACCACTCGCCGAGGTGCCCAACAACCCTAATACATGGGCAGCGAGGATCGGCGACATTTCCGACGTTTTATTGTCTCCCGACACCATCATCGTGATAAGTGCCAACAAAGGCGATGTTCCACCCCCCGGAGTGCTTGTGCTGCTCGAAGGCAACTTCTACGGATGCAGATGATCATTTTTCCTAAACCCGAACCCGCTTGCGGTTCGGGTTTTTGAACGGTGCGTAAAAATATCGTAGTTAACGCTGCAAATTGTATGGTAAAGTAAGAAAGTTATAGGTTTAAAATTATAAAGGTGGTAATTATAAATGATCAGTACAAACGGAATTACGTTGAGATATGGAAAAAGAACATTATTTGAAGACGTGACTGTAAAATTTACTCCGGGAAACTGTTACGGCTTAATTGGAGCCAATGGGGCAGGCAAATCCACATTTTTGAAAATTCTTTCCGGAGAAATGGAAGCCAATCACGGGGAAGTTCTCATTACTCCAGGAGAAAGACTCGCTGTGTTAAAGCAAAATCACTTCGAATTTGATGAATGTGAAGTGTTAAAGACAGTCATCATGGGACACCGCAGACTGTATGAAATTATGGAAGAAAAAGACGCCATCTATGCAAAAGGGGATTTCTCCGAAGAGGATGGAATGCGTGCTGCAGAATTGGAAGGGGAATTTGCCGATCTTAACGGGTGGTCAGCGGAACCGGAGGCGGCCGAGTTATTGCAGGGACTTGGCATCCCGGTTGAACTTCACGACAAAAAAATGAAAGATCTGGACGGCAATGCCAAAGTTCGTGTGCTTCTGGCTCAGGCCTTGTTCGGCAACCCTGATATTCTGTTATTGGACGAACCGACCAACCATTTGGACATGGAATCGATCAAGTGGCTGGAGAACTTCCTTCTGAACTATCCGAATACCGTAATCGTGGTTTCCCACGACAGACATTTTTTGAATCAGGTTTGTACACATATCGCCGACATTGATTTCGGCAAGATTCAGCTTTATGTTGGGAACTATGATTTCTGGTATGAATCGAGCCAGCTGGCTTTGCAACTATCGAAGAATGCCAATAAGAAAAAAGAAGAGAAGATCAAGGAACTTGAGGAATTTATCCGCCGGTTCAGCGCAAATGCATCAAAATCGAAACAGGCCACTTCCCGCAAAAAACAACTTGACAAAATCAGCCTGGAAGACATTAAGCCGTCCTCGCGCAAATACCCGTTCATTGACTTTAAGCCGGAGCGGGAGGCGGGAAATGATATCTTAACGGTGAACAATCTGACGGTGACCGCTGAGGGCGAAAAGGTCTTGGACAATATCAGTTTCACGGTCAATAAAGGGGACAAGATCGCTTTCGTCGGTCCGAATGAACTTGGCAAAACAACGCTCTTCAAAACATTGATGGGCGAATTGGCACCTGATTCCGGCGAATTTAAATGGGGGATCACGACCTCACAGGCCTATTTTCCGAAAGATAACGCAGAATACTTTCAAACAGATCTGAATTTAATCGATTGGCTTCGCCAATATTCGAAAGATCAGGACGAAACATTTATCAGGAGCTTCCTCGGGCGGATGTTGTTCTCAGGGGAAGAATCGCTCAAGAAAGCGAATGTTCTTTCCGGTGGCGAGAAAGTCCGCTGCATGCTTGCCAAGATGATGTGTAAAGGCGCCAATGTCTTGCTGTTGGATGAACCGACCAACCACCTGGATCTGGAGTCGATTACAGCACTGAATAATGGTCTTATTAACTTCACGGGAAGTATGTTGTTTGTTTCCCATGACCATCAATTCGTACAAACGATCGCCAATCGCATCATTGAAATTACGCCTAAGGGTCTGGTAGACAAGGTTACTACGTATGATGAGTATCTGGAGAATGAGAATGTGACAAGCCTACTTGAAACGATGTATAACTAACAGGGCCGTCCACATCCTTGCGGCGTCAAACAAGGGGTGTCTCAAAAATGTAGATGTGTCCGATTCCCGGGCGACCTGTGCAGTGTGTAACTGTTTCGGTTATGTCTATACTACTAAAGAAGGAACATACACATGACCCTTAAAGAAGAAGTGATTAAATTAATTCAAGAACTTCCCGATAATACAACAATATTTTTTATGAGGCAACTCAAAAGGTGCTTCGGATAACAGGCTATTAGAAACTCCTGAAATATTCATGGGCGCTTAGAACAATTGGATGAAATGGGAAGATTTATGTATTCTCTATATTTGTGAAACGATCACTCTGCTGAATATCAGAGAGTAGCTTTATATTATCTCTTCATGCATGGGCATTTGTGGCTTATTTAGATAAATATGGATACTTCTTGACATACCTATCCCGTTGGGCCTTTCAGCACTTTTTTAAATGTCCGTCTTTCATTTTCTATTAACCGAAACGTGGCAAACGCTGGATGTTACGAAACGTTTGGATGAACGCATCCCGGTATATGCAGGAGTTGCACAGCCTCCACGTCCAGTAACGACCGGAGCTGACCAGCTTACCCGCAATCTTAACCAGCTTGGAACGCAGCGTCTCCATCCGATTTGGCTTCATTCGCTCCGGCAAACAGAGGCGGCGAAACCAATTGTTGAAGTTGTACGCCAACATGGCCAATTGCAGTTTCATGACGTTGGTTTCAAAACCGGTGCTGCTCATCTTGTCGCAGGCGAATCCGTTCTTGGCTTCCTTGATGAAATTCTCCATGTGGCCGCG